>JAILHT010000014.1 GCA_024695665.1 Lachnospiraceae bacterium | reverse complement strand
GATAAAAGAGATGATATGTCTCACCGAGGGCGAGGACAAGATCATAGAAAAAATGAAAGGCTTCGAGTCGGTGCTTGTCGGAGATATCCCAAGCCACGAGAGAAACCTTTTTGTAAAACACTGCTTTGAGAACAACATCAGATGCTACAGCATACCGAAGCTTTCAGATATTATGATCAGAAGCGCGGAGAGCATAGACCTCTTTGACTCACCGCTCATGCTGTATAGAAACAGGGGATTAAACTATATCCAGAGCATAATGAAAAGAATCATGGATATCGTCGTATCGGGACTTGCGCTTATCATACTCGCGATACCGATGATCATAATAGCAATCCTCATAAAGACATATGACGGCGGCCCGGTTATGTACTCTCAGAAGAGGCTAACCTTAAACGGAAGAGAATTTGATATCCTAAAATTCAGAAGTATGGTGGTCGATTCCGAGAAAAACGGAGCAAGACTTGCATCCGCAAATGATGACAGAATAACACCTGTCGGAAGAGTGATAAGAAGACTTCACTTTGATGAGCTTCCACAGCTTATCAATATACTGAAAGGTGATATGTCGGTTGTAGGGCCAAGACCGGAGAGAAAAGATATAGCCGATGAGTACAAAAAAGAGATACCTGAGTTCGATTTCAGACTCAAGGTAAAAGGCGGACTCACCGGATATGCGCAGGTTTACGGACAGTACAATACGACACCTTACGACAAGCTCAAACTAGATCTTACATATATAGAGAACTATTCACTCTGGCTTGACATAAAGATAATGATACTCACCGTAAAGATCCTTTTCTGGAAGGAGAAGAGCGAGGGAGTGGACGACAGCCAGACAACGGCATTGAAGAAATAGACCTATGGAGATTATATCGTGTTGAATGACAGTGCAAACTATTCGGTATTGATGTCGGTGTATTACAGGGAAAATCCAATGTTTTTGAGAGAGAGCATAGAAAGTATGCTCTCTCAAACTTTAAAAACAGATGATTTTGTTATCATTTGCGACGGTCCGCTCACCGAGGAGCTGGATCTGGTTTTGGATGAATATGAAAATAAATATCCCGACGTCATACATATCCACAGACTAAAAGAAAACGGCGGATTGACAAAAGCATTAAACTATGGGCTTCCGCTTGCGAAAAATTCCCTGGTTGCGAGAATGGACAGCGATGATATAAGCATGCCAAACAGGTGCGAGACCCAGGTGAAAAGATTTTTGGAAAATGACAAGCTCACACTTCTCGGAGCTACGCTCACGGAATTCATAACCACAGAAGACAAAAAAATGCTTCCTCAGAAAGAAAAGAAAGTTCCGCTTCGATATGAGGAAATATTGCGATACTCGAGAAGACGAAACCCCTTCAATCATCCGACTATGATGTACAGAAAAGAAAAAGTGCTGGAAGTGGGCGGATACAGAGAGTGGAGTCTCTTTGAAGACTACGACCTGTGGACCAGAATGCTGGCGGCAGGATATGTGGGTGAAAATGTGGAAGAGTCACTTTTGTATATGCGGACTGAGGCCGGAATGTACGACCGCAGGGGAGGATGGTCTTACGCAAAAAAAGCCGTGGCTTTTAGGTGGAACCTTCACAGGAGCGGATACTCTAGTCTTTTGGATTTTCTGGTGTCAGCATGCGGACAAATGTTGGTATGCCTTGTGCCGTCAGGCATAAGAAAGAAAATCTACGATAAAGCACTGAGAAAAAGCTAGGACTAATATCCTATAAAAACGTTGAAAAATGACCTAGTATGGGTTAGTATAAATTATATAAATGACGATATTCCTAACAGTAGGCAAGGCAAAAAGGAGAGACGATTATGAAAAAGATTATTATTTCATTGCTTGCTGCTATGGTATTGATACTGGGCTTTAACAATATCGAAGCAGAAGCAGCGACAGCAGGTAGCGGAAAAATGACTATCCATGCCATCTATCTGGCATCGGCGGAAGATGAAGATCCTGAGGCGGCAGGTGGAGACGCCACTATAGTTCAGCAGGGGAAAAACCTTCTTCTCATGGATACGGGAGCAGATGACACAGCGGGAGCGACTATTATAAGCTATATAAAGTCTCTCGGTTATTCATCTACAAACAAGGCAAACCTAAGCATCTACATAAGCCATTTGCATTTGGACCATTATGGTGGATATGAGTACATCCTGAATCACTATTCAAGCTGTGCAAATCTTGTGAAGATTTATGTTCCGTATATCTCGATTGCAAGTGATTATGTGTCAGGCGGAGTCGATTATGCGACAAACTATGTCAGCAAATTCGTAAACCCGGCTGAAAGCGCAGGCGTTGACGACAAGCTTGTCGGACTCTATTGCAATTCAAGTGATATATACGATCCGGATGGAACTGATGATACTATATCAACAACCGCAACAGAGTTTAATATCGGTACATTAAAAGTAGAGATAATCGGACCGGTGTATAACATTGTAAATTCATCGAATCAGATGACGATGGCTCAGTTTGAATCGCAGGATGGTGTGATCGGTACGACATCCGGTCATTATCTCAACAACAGATCGCTTGTTGCAAGAATAACGGACGGAACAAAGACATTTCTCACTGCAGGTGATATAGAAGTTGATGAGGAGGAGGCGTTGCTTACAAAATACGGAAGCTCTTCATCAAGCAAGCTGAATGCGGATATTTTCAAGATGAACCACCACGGACTTGCAACATCAAACAGCGAGGATTTCGTTGCAGCAGTTTCTCCTTCATGGACATATGCCCAGAACTCGGCCCAGACCGGGTTGGCATCGATAACTAATGACTACGGAATAACAGTCAGAAAGACCTACACACAGAGAGCAACCTGTGCGGAGTACGGCTTCGTATGTATGGTCGGTGACGAGGCAAAGAACTTTGTCATTGCAAATACCGGAAGTGGAGTTTCGATGAAACTCGGAAGCACAACCTTAGGTTCAGGTTGGGTTACAATGCAGGGCTCTTACGGAGTGGGAATCACTACCGACAAATACTATCTGAACAGCGACGGCTCCACAAAGACCGGAGTTCAGACTATAAGCGGAAAGACATATTACCTCGGAAACGGCGGATGCCTTGAGATGGGATATGTTTCAACAAGCGCAAAGAAATCTGATTACTACACAAAGATATCCGGAACCAGTTATTATTACAATATGTACCGTTCATACGGAAGCAAAGTCAGATATTTCCCAAGCTACAGCACGGGAGTAATGCAGACCGGATTTGCGACCATAGGAGACGGAACCTTCTATTTCATAAAATCAACCGGATACAGAAAAGAGTCATCAGCATCTGGTGACAACTTCGTTATCGTAACGATAGGAAGCAACTCCTACGCTATGAAGAACAACGGATATATTTATACCGATGGGCTTATCGGGATAGCCTCGGAAAAGAAGTATGTGTGTGCAAGCGGAACAAACGGAGCACTCATTACAGGCTTCAAGACGATAGATGGAAACAAGTATTATTTCACATCAAGCTTCTATAGTAAACTACCTTCAACAAAAGACGGAACGTTCTACAGTACAAAAATAGGTAGCAACTATTATGCAATGAAATCCGTAAAGAAGAACGGTTGCTATCTTGGATATATTTACAAGGGCGGACTTGTAACGCTCGCATCCGAGAAGACTTATGCATATGCATCTTCTTCCGGAAAACTTGCAAAGGGACTGAAGACGGTAAGCGGAACCACTTACTACTTCGACAGCAAGGGAGTCATGGTACTTCCTGAAAAGCTCAACAGCAAGTTCTGTGTCACAAAGCTTGGCTCAAAATATTATGCAGTTAAGAGCAAAAAGAAAAACGGAGTATATCTCGGAATTGTATATACAACCAACGGTGTTGTATCCATCCAGAACAAAGGATATGCATATATCGGTTCAAAGGGATATTTGAAGAGTGGATGGCAGAAGGGTTATTATTACAGCCCTGAGACATACATGAGATCGGGATCTACGACGAAGATATCTTCAGTTTCCGGCAAGGCAAAGAAAGTCACTGTAAAGTGGAAGAAGGCCTCACAGGCAAGCGGATATTACGTATACCGTTCGACCAAGAAATCGTCCGGATACAAGAAGATAAAGACTATCACAAGCAAGTCTACACTCAAGTACAAAGACACTTCCGCAAAGAAGGGAAATACTTACTACTACAAGGTATCTGCATATTACAAAGTAAAAGTGGGATCAAAGACGACAAATTGGGAAGGACCGTTAAGCTCATACAAGAAATACAAGGTAACCAAATAAATTGTGTGAGAAATATACAAAATAATGTATAAAATGATGAAAAAGGACGTGTGTAATACACGTCCTTTTGTTGTGTATTTTCTAAATTCTGTGGTAATATATACATAACTGTGTTTTTATAAAGGTGGAGACAATAGTGAACAGATTTATAGAAGATATAAAAAAATATGCAGAGTACACAAAATTCGCGGCAAAAGCGGAACTGAAATCCGAGGTTGCGAATTCGCATTTGAGCTGGCTATGGTGGCTGCTCGATCCTATGCTCTTTATGATTGTGTACTCATTTTTGGCACTCATAGTATTCGGAAAAGGAGAGAGCTATTTCAGCGCATTTGTATTTATCGGTCTCAGCGTTTGGAACTTCTTCCAGAAGACCATAAAGGCGAGCGTAAAGATAGTGAGTTCAAACAAGGCTATCGTATCAAAAGTATACTTGCCGAAATACATACTTGTGCTTCAGAAGATACTCTCAAACGGATTCAAGATGATGATATCTTTTGCACTCGTATTTTGTATGATGGTTTTGTACAGGGTACCGGTGTCATACAGAGTACTGTATCTCATCCCGTTGATTTTGCTTTTGGTCCTTCTTACATTTGGATTTGGCACGATATTCTGCCATTTCGGAGTGTTTGTGGAAGACCTCACAAATGTCACGGATGTTCTTTTAAGACTTGTTTTTTATCTGTCGGGAATATTCTACTCAATATCTGCAAGAGTTGCGGATTATCCGTGGGCAGCGACGATACTTTTGAAGTGGAATCCGGTGGCATTTATCATAAATGAGTCGAGAAACGTGCTTTTATACAATACCGACCCGAACTGGATGATAGTCGGAATCTGGTATGTTATCAGCATAGTGCTCATAGTTATCGGAGTGAGAACAATCTATAGATATGAAAACAGTTATGTAAAGGTGATGTAGTGAGCGATATAGAATATGCCATTGAGGTAGAAGATTTAAAAATCAGATATAAGAGCCTTAACAAGATGTCCATAAGAAAGAGCCTTTTCAAATTGAGAAAAAGCAAGCTCGAGACATTCGAGGCGGTGAAGGGAATATCCTTCAAGGTCAAAAAAGGCCAGATACTTGGAATAATCGGGAAGAACGGAAGCGGAAAGTCCACCACTTTGAAAGCAATCGGTGGAATATTTGCACCGGACGAGGGAAGCATAGACCTCCACGGAAACTCGGTATCGCTTTTGTCCATCGGTGTCGGATTCCAAAAGAAACTTACCGGAAGAGAGAATATATTTCTCTCCGGAATACTTCTCGGATACAGTGAGAAACAGATAAAAGAAAAACTGAATGATATAATAGAATTTTCGGAGCTTGGAAAGTTTATTGACAAACCGGTAAAAACTTACTCAAGCGGTATGTACTCAAAACTTGCATTTTCTATAACCGCTATGCTTGAGACGGACATTATGCTGATAGACGAGGTACTTAGTGTTGGTGATGCCAAGTTCAAAAAGAAAAGCTATAAAAAGATGAAAGAACTTATAGCCGATGACAACAGGACTGTTCTCATAGTATCCCACAATATGGATACCATACAGAAATTGTGCGATTCGGTGTTGTGGCTCCACGAAGGAGAAATGAAAATGATCGGCAAGACCGAGGATGTACTGCCGGTTTACAACGATTTCATGTCATAAAAATATGAACAAAAAAGAGATTGCAAAGACAGCTATGGCGCCACTTTCCCTGGTGAACGCGTTTTTGAAAAAGAGAGAAGACACTATACTTATATATGCGAATCTCGGATTCAGAGACAATGCGAAAGCGCTGTATGACTATCTAATAGAGAATAAATATAACGAGAGCTATCATATCATCTGCGCGATAAACGAGTATCGCGACATCGAGGCGGTAGAAGAAAACGTTGAATTTATAAGCCCTTCCGAGGGGATGAGACGCTTCTTTACGGCAAAATATGTGTTCTATACCTTTGGGCAGTATCCTATAAAACCTGCAAAAGATCAGGTCGTCGTGCACATGTGGCACGGAATGCCTCTAAAGCGGATCGGAAACCTCCAAAAAGGGCACGAGAATGCAAAACACAACTATTTTACATATATGGTAGCCACATCGGACTTCTTTGCTGAGATAATGCAAAGATGCTTCAAGTGCAGCCCGAACCAGATACTAAAAACGGTGCAACCAAAGTGTGATTGCCTAAAGCCACAGGAATATGATAAACTATCTAACTGCGTGCTTTGGCTTCCGACCTACCGAAATACAGGCGGCCTGGACTTCGACTCCGGCGAGAACGTAAGCGATGAAAAAGACACCTACGGCTTTGCTTCCATATTCAAGACGAAGGAAGACTGGAAGAAACTAGATGACCATTTGCAAAAAATCGGATATGAGTTCATTATAAAACTGCATCCGCTTGAGAAGGTTCTTCCGGTCACAGAAGAATTCAAAAACATAGTCTTTATGAGCGAGGCGGACTGCGGAAAGAACAATCTGAACATATATGAGGTTTACAAGACAACAAAGGCTTTGATATCAGACTATTCTTCATCATATATGGACTATATGCTTTTGGACAGACCGGTGGCATTTATACTTAGTGATTACGAAAAATATAAAGAGCGCCGGGGCTTTGTCGTGGACAATCCGACCGACTATATGCCGGGACCAATGTTAAAGAGCGTGGATGACCTTTGCGGATTCCTCGATGATGTCGCGGAGGGCAAGGATTGCTACAGAGAAAAAAGGCATACTATGAATGATTATCTGAATCATTATGAGATAGGAAAAGATACAGGAGATTTGCTAAAAAAGGTTGGTATTGTCAAGTGAAATCAGACACTTACGAGAGATTGTCCTTGGAGGAGATCAAACGCATACAGTTTGACATCCTGAAAGAGACGGCCGGATTTTGCGATGAGAACAATTTGAGATACTATCTGACAGGCGGCACGCTTTTGGGGGCGGTAAGGCACAAAGGTTTTATCCCCTGGGATGACGATGTGGACATCCAGATGCCGCGCCCGGACTTCGAGAGAATGAAAAAAATATTCTCAGAGGGAGCCTGTGGCAGATACTCACTTGTCACATTTGAGAACAGCCCGTCACACGCCAGAATGTTTGCGAGAATGGTCGACAGGGACATCATTTACGACAACAGATTTTTTGAAAAAAAATACATCTCGAATATGGGGATAGATATTTTTCCGATGGACGGCGCGCCGCCTGAAGGCCCTGAAAGAGAAGAGTATTTTAAGAAAGCAAAATATATACAGAACCATTTTCTTTGGTCCCAGGCAAAAGCTTTCACAGGGGCGAACCCGATCAGGGCAGTAGCGAAAACCTTCGCCATGATACCTGCAAAGCTTGTCGGGAGAGACAAGTATTACAGACAGATGACAGAGCTTGTCAGACAGTACCCTTACGAGAGTTCAAACGAGGTGGGGATACTCACTGCTGTATACATGGAGAAGGAAATCCTAAAAAAAGAGGCGTATGAAGATACATGTGAAGTTGAATTTGAAGGAAGCATGTTTCACGCGACCGCCGAATGGGACAGATATCTCACGAATCTCTACGGAGACTATATGAGTCTTCCACCGGAGAAAGAGAGAAAACGTAAACACGGCTACGAAGCCTACAAGATAAAATAACGACATAAGGAAGGTATGATTATGAACGTAAACAAATTATTTGAAGAAGTAAACAAGTTAGGAATCGATTTTTATACAGGTGTACCGGACTCACAGCTTAAAGCATTTATCGATACACTCATGGTAAAAGAAGGAATCGGTGCAAAGCATGTTGTAGCAGCAAATGAGGGAGCTGCCTGCGGACTTGCAGCAGGACATTTCCTTGCAACCGGGACACCGGCTGTTGTATATATGCAGAACAGCGGAATCGGAAATGCAATAAATCCTATCTGTTCACTTTTGAATGATAAGGTATATGCGATACCTGCACTTTTCATCATCGGATGGAGAGGAGAGCCGGGTGTTCATGACGAGCCTCAGCACGTATTCCAGGGAGAGATCACTACTAAGCTTTTAGACGTCCTTGATATCAAGCATTTTGTAATCACAAAAGAGACCGAGGAGAGCGAGCTTGAGACCTTCTTTGAGACAGTAAAGGCAGAGTTCGAAAAAGGACATCAGTGTGCAATCGTTGTAAAGAAGGGCGCACTTTCAACAGACGCAAAGCCTGTATATTCAAATGACAATCCGATGACAAGAGAGCATATCGTAAATGTCATAATCGACCATGCAAAAGATGACGATATCTTCGTATCCACAACAGGAAAACTCTCAAGAGAGCTTTTCGAGGCAAGAGAGGCAAGAAACCAGGGACACAAGAGAGACTTCCTCACAGTTGGATCAATGGGACATGCTTCAATGATAGCAATGGGAATAGCAAGAGAAAAACAGGGAAGAAGAGTATTCTGTCTCGACGGTGACGGCGCAACCATCATGCATATGGGAAGCCTTGCAGTCGCAGGATCAGACAAACTTCAGAACTTTGTACACGTACTTGTAAACAACGGTTCACACGAGACAGTAGGAGGACTTCCTACAGTAAGCGAGAAGATCGACTACCTCAAGATCGCAGAGGGATGCGGATACGAGAACATCTTCACTGCAGCAAACGACGAGGAACTTGAGGACGTACTTAAGAAGGTTGCAGATGCAAAAGGAAGCTGCTTCGTAGAGGTAAAGAGCGACATCAGCTCACGTGCAGACCTCGGAAGACCTACAACCACACCTATCGAGAACAAGAATGACTTCATGGGATTTTTAAAATAAGAAAAGCATAGGAGCAAAGCAAAAATGAAAGCATTGATCTTAAATTCCGGAATCGGAAAAAGAATGGGCGAACTCACAAAAAAGACCAACAAATGTATGGCAGAGATAGCCCCTGATACAACCATAATCGACGGACAGCTCAAAAGCCTTATAAAAGAGAATCTTACAGATGTAGTCATCACTACAGGACCTTTTGCTGATTCCCTTGAAAAATATGTAACCGAGAAATACAAGGAGATTCATTTCGAGTTCAGAAACAACCCGGTATATGACTCCACAAACTATATCTACTCAATAGCTCTTGCAGAAGATCTCTTGAGGGATGACATCATCCTTATGCACGGAGATCTTGTATTTGAGCAGAGCGTGCTTCACGACATTATAAACAGCGAGACATCTGCTATGGTAGTCGACGAGACACTTCCTCTTCCTGAGAAAGATTTCAAGGCTGTAGTGGAGAACGGAAAGATCACAAAAGTCGGAATAGGATTTTTCGACTCAGCATTTGCCGCACAGCCACTCTACAAGCTCAAAAAAGACGAGTGGAACGTATGGCTTGAGAATATCTTAAAGTTCTGCGAGGCAGGCACAAGAAGCTGCTATGCTGAGAATGCCATGAACGAGATATCCGACAAGATTGATATCAGACCGTTCAATGTGAACGGAAGAGTATGTACAGAGGTTGACAACCTTGAGGACCTCGCAAAAGTACAGGCACTTGTAAAAGAAAAGAAAATGTTTTAACAGAGGATTTTTATGAAGCAGGTTCTATACGACGAGAGAGGTTCCTTTAACAAAATAGCGCAGATAAAAAAGATCACCGGCTTTAACAAGGCGTTTATCATCTGTGGGAAGGCATATGAAAGCTCTTCGCTGCCGTTGTATTTTGAGAACAACAACATAGAGGTTGTTCTCTACACCGACAGGACGACAAAACCGACGGCGGAGGATGTCGAGGAGGCGTACAAGGCATACACCTACAACGATTGTGACATATTGTTCACTGTCGGAGGCGGAAGCATAACAGACCTTGGAAAAATGCTTGCCATGCGTCTTACAAACACGGCTCATGTTGCGGTGCCTACCGTGGCTGCAACCGGTTGCGAGGCAAATAAATATGCCATCGTATATGAGAACGAAGAGCCGAAGGTCGTGAAAACAAAAAGACCGGAGTATGTCATCCTGAACGGAAGTCTTCCGGGAAGCGTGGACGAGTACAACCTGAAATGTGGAATGGTATATGCCGTTGCCACATCACTTGTGATGCTCTTGAATGAGGGCAGCGGAAGAACCGTAAAAAGATACGCCTCCGCAGCGCTAAAGAGCTTTTTTGCCTACGGAGACAAATTTGTAAAAGGCGGAGTGAAAGGAACCCAGGCACTCAGAACCTCGTTCTATGCCGGAAAAGCACTTCAGTGGCTCTACAAGACGGACAAAAGCTGCTACGATATGATACTATCCGCAATAAAGAAGGCGGATACATGTGATGAGAATTACGGACACATATTGGCAAAAGATGTCCTCAAATATCTTGAGGAGAACCACAAAGATTCGGAGTATCTCCCTCTTTACAGGGGACTGCTTCAGGACTACGGACTTGCGGAGACGACCCTCCGTGAGCAGATAGAGTGGAATATATTCACGAAAGAATATGTATATACCACCGGAAAAAGAATAGAACTCATAAAAGGTATATTGAAAAAACGCGAGCGTGCCTATATAAATGAGCGCGTGGAGGAAGGAACAAGACAACTTCTTATATCACTTCTTGCACTTCACGAAAAAGGAAATGATGTGAGCGAGGCCTTCTTTAAGGAGGTAAGAGAGTACATTATAAATCTTAAAGGATATGTTCTCAAAAGAGAAGTTGGGACCATCAACTTCAAGAACGCCCTTGAAAAAAGCGACTTGAATACAAGTGACAAAAAAGATGTGATAGCTCTCTACAACGAGGTAAAAGATCTCTTCGAAAAGGAAGGGGAAAAAGAACTTACTCCATTCACCAGGATTTTCGGCGCGGAGACCGCATATACAAATCTTCTTACTTTAGAAGGCGCAATGATAGAGATGGGATATCTCCTCTCGGAGGAAGACTACCATCACAAGAAGAACAGGGACGACAAGATAAAGAAGCTTTTCTATTGGAGAAGAGCTGTGAGCTTCCACGAGGACAAAAAACACAACGAGTATCTTGCAATGCTTCACAAAGCGCAGCTTGATATGATGGATGAGATAGACCGTGTCTGCACGGAGAACAATCTCACATACTTCTTAAATTACGGAAGCCTTCTTGGCGCGATAAGACACAAGGGATACATACCTTGGGACGACGACCTTGACATCTGCATGCCGAGGGAGGACTATGACAGGTTCAGAGAAGTGTGCAAAGAGCACATGAGAGAGCCATATTACGTATACAACAACATAGATTTCGACAACTGCACCTTCTCCATGATGAAGGTTATGAGCAGAGATACGATATTTGTAAGACACGATTACAGGTTCGGTGAGGAAGACGGAAAGCGTATGTTCATAGACATATGGCCGCTTGACAACGTTCCGGGACCGATACCTGAGGTCGAGAAAGTAAAGAAACTCAAATCCAAATACACCGGTGCATTGAGGCTTAAAGTCAGAGCGAGATGCGGGGAGAATCTGAAGTGGGATCAAAAACTCATGGTTGCATCCTACGCACCGTTCTCCGAGAAATATCTTGTGAAAAAGCGCGAGGAGACCATAACCAAATGGAAGGATGAAGAGACAGATTACTGGCTCAGCGGAGGCGTCTACAACTACCTGAAGGAGACACATCCGAAGGAGTGGTATCTCCCACCGGTCAGACTTCCTTACGAGGACAGATCATATCTTTTCCCGAACAACTATGATGCCTTACTCAAGCATTTTTACGGAAATTATATGAAGCTTCCACCTTTGAACAAGCGTTTTACACATGCACCTTTTGAGGTACAGTTCGGAAAAGACGGGGAGAAGATGTACTTCCCACCGACCGCAAAAAGAGGCGGGAATGGACCGAGCCTAAAGAAAAAGACAAAGAAATTCATCAAAGAGAACTTTGGAACTGCAGGACGTCAGGTGATAAACAGTGGAATAAAGGCGAAAGGTCTTGTTATGAAAAATCCCGAGATGAAACATCTTAAAGGAGAGGGAGCGGACAAGAAGGCGATAGCAATCTTTAGACCGGAACTCATAGATGAGAAGATGGCAAAGGAGATACGTGAGGAGCGAAAGAACGGAACAGTCGTATTCGCAAATGTGAAGATTGCAGACTACTTAAGGGACATGGATATCATTCCTGACTATCTGCTTGCGGACAAGACGAAGAAGTCTATACATATACCTGAGCATATATTGGAGGAGAATGACACCAGACTCATCTGTATAAAGAACAGAAATCTCAAGTCCAACATACCTGACAGAGATGTCATCCGACTCAACTATATATATTATCCGGAGGGAGATATGGAGAACGAAGAACTCAGCTCCTTCTACAAAAAGAACCACGGCGACGGATTTGAAGATTTCACCAGAAACATTATACATTACATGGGATTTTCCGATGTGGAGGAAATATGATGGAACAAAGAATAATAAAGACTACCGAAAACTACAGTGAGCTCGACGCCTTTTTTAAGGAGAGCAAGATAAAGTCGCTTCTTTTGGTTTGCGACAGTGCATTCGGATTCTTGAACATCAGCAAATACTTTGATGACTTCGAGAACAGACTTGGTATAAAGCTCACCAAGTTTGATGACTTCAAGCCAAACCCTCTTTATGAGTCAGTCGTTGAGGGAGTGGAGATACTCCACAAAAACGAGTGCGATATGGTGCTTGCAATAGGTGGCGGAAGCGCTATGGACGTTGCAAAATGCATAAAGCTCTACTCGAATATGGATCCGAAGGAAAACTATCTCAAGCAGGAGATAGTAGTGAATGACCTTCCGTTTATCGCTATGCCTACAACTGCGGGAACCGGAAGCGAGGCAACGAGATATGCAGTCATCTATTACAACGGAGAGAAGCAGTCTGTCACAAGCGAGAGCTTTATTCCATCGACGGTAATATTTGATGCAAGTGCACTTAAGACACTTCCGATATATCAGAAGAAGTCTACGATGCTTGATGCACTCTGCCATTCAATAGAATCCTTCTGGTCTGTAAACAGCACAGAGGAGAGCAGAGAGTACTCAAAGACAGCCATAAAAGCTATACTTTCAAATATGGACAAATACTTTGCAAATGAGGGCGATGGCAATGAGAACATGCTCAAGGCTTCAAATACTGCAGGAAAAGCTATCAATATAACCCAGACAACCGCAGGACATGCCATGTGCTACAAACTTACCAGCCTTTACGGAATAGCTCATGGACATGCGGCAGCACTCTGTGTAAGAAAACTCTGGCCGTATATGGTCAAAAATACTGACAAGTGCATAGACCCTAGAGGCGAGGAACATCTCAAGAATATATTCAAAGAGATAGCGGATGCCTTTGGGGAAAAAGATGAGCTTTCAGCATGCGACAAATTCGCAAAGCTTGTGGATAGTCTTGAACTTGAGGTGCCGGTTGCAAAGTCTGAAGAAGATTTTGATACACTTAAATCTTCCGTGAACCCGGTGAGACTGAAAAACAATCCGGTAGGACTCGACAGCGAGACCTTGGATATGCTCTACAGACAGATAGTGAAAATGCAGTAGAAACATAGGGAACAAGGGTTATATAGTGTTAAAGATGTGACATTGTTTGACTATATTTAATCATTTGTTATAATGAGAATGGTTTGAAAAAACCGAAAACACTTATGAAAAGGAAAAAAAGGAGAAAAAGATGAGTACAGTATATCTCAGCATGAGCGCGGATATCATCCACGGCGGCCATATCAATATCATCAATAAGGCTGCAGAACTCGGAGAACTTACAGTAGGTGTGCTTACCGATGAAGCGGTAGCAAGCTACAAGAGATTTCCTCTCTTAAACTATGATGAGAGAGTAAAGATCATAGAGAATATATCAGGAGTAGCGCATGTTATTCCTCAGGATACATTGAGCTACAAGAAGAACCTTGAGACTTTGAAGCCGGATTTCCTTGTACACGGTGACAATTGGAAAGAGGGAAGCCAGAGAACAATCAGAGCAGAGGCTATAGAAGTTCTCGCTTCATACGGCGGAGTGTTGAAAGAATTCCCATACTCAGGAAATGCAGAGTACCAGAGACTTGAGGATGAAGCAAGAGACAGACTCTCTATCCCTGATGTTAGAAGAAGCAGACTCAAAAAGCTTCTCGGAATGAAGACAACCGTATCTGCTATCGAGGCTCACAGCGGACTTACAGGACTTATCGCTGAGAACACAAAGGTAGAGAAAGACGGAGAGATCAGACAGTTTGACGCTATGTGGGTATCTTCACTTTGTGATTCTACTGCAAAGGGAAAACCGGATATCGAGCTTGTGGATATGACATCACGTATCCGTACAATCGAAGATATCATGGAAGTAACCACAAAGCCTATCATCTTCGACGGAGATACAGGCGGACTTATCGAGCACTTCGTATACAATATCAGAACTCTTGAGAGAATCGGTGTATCATGTTGTATCATCGAGGACAAGACAGGACTTAAGAAAAACTCACTTTTCGGAACAGAAGTTGTACAGACACAGGATACAATAGAGCACTTCTGCGAGAAGATCAGCGCCGGAAAGGCTGCACTTAAGACAAGCGACTTTATGCTTGTTGCAAGATGTGAGTCACTCATTCTCGAGCAGGGAATGGAAGACGCATTGAACAGATGCTTCGCATATGTAAAGGCCGGAGCAGACGGAATCATGATCCACTCAAGAAAGAAAGATCCTGCAGAGATTTTTGAGTTCTGCGAGAAATTCCGTGAGAAAGATTCAAAGACTCCTATAGTAGTAGTTCCTACATCTTTCAACGAAGTTACCGAGGAAGAGTTCGCAAAGAGAAACATCAATATCGTTATCTATGCAAACCAGCTTACAAGAAGCGCATTCCCGGCAATGGTAGAGACTGCAGAAACTATACTTACAAACCACAGAGCTAAAGAAGCAGACGACAAATGCATGTCATTTAAAGAGATCATTCGTCTTATACCTGAACAGTAAAAAGGGAGAAATATAGCTTATTCATCAGAAAGGACATCTTTATACACAAAAGTATAATCATGTCCTTTTTGTTGAGATAGCCATGAAACGAGAGATGAAAAACAGGAGAGTTCTCATAGCGGATAAACTGAATACTATTGTTCTTCTTTTCCTTATGGTAATCGCCACATCACTTACGATTACCCTTTATTCGTTCGCGGATAAAGAGGAGGCAAATGAGCAATATGGTGCCCCATCTATACTGAAGGAGGGGGATTATTATTTAGATGACTATTCATGTATGAATAATAAGATATACAGTATATTTTACACATATGATGCTGAGAACAACCCTGAATATCAGGTTTACAGCTGGTATGACAAGAGAGAAGATGACATAGTAAATGTATGGCATGTTTTTAAGATGGATTTATCCGGTGATGGAGCACAAGCCAGACTTCTTTTTTACAATGGACCTAGTGTGATAAGGACGGAATATATATCACTCAGTGCGCAGAATCTGTACTATTACTCGGATGAAGGATTTGACGCTGTTGAACTTTGGGTAGACAGCGAAGATGTTGGAACATTCACGGTCAGTTCCATTGAGTTCAGAGAGAAGAAGGAACTGTTTTCCACAAAGCAGTTTGCATGCAGGTATATGATGATTTTTGTTGGAACAGCGATAGTCGTAGCCGGAATATATATTAGTCTTTCTGTAAAACTAAAAGCGCAGTTGATAAAAATCAGTGAAGGTATAGAAAAGGTATATACACATTTTGCAACGGTGATGACGAATGTCTCTGAAGGGATTAGCAAGGCAGTTCCGGAACTAAGAATTGGTGAGAAGGGTATCTCATATCTCAGAAGCATATGTTTTGCCATACCTTTCTTTGGAGGATGTTGGCCTATACTCTCCTCCGAAACAGGAAACAATTATACTATAAGCAGATTGATAACGGTTGTGTCACTTATGGTATGCGCTATGCTTTTGGGACTTGAACCAAAAGAAGAAGAGACAGAAAGTAAATATACAGACTTGGGAAAAGCGGTTCTGGTACTTGGTATCATGCAGTTCATTTCAGATATATTTGTACCACATAGTCATCGCTTTAACGGTTTGGTTCTAATATTGTTTTTTATTTATTTCTTTGCTGTTGGCAGGGTGAAGGATAAAGACAAGATATTTCAGGAGATAAAAGTAGCGTGTCATATATTTGTAGTTTATCTAATATGGCATTTAGTCTTTATATATACAGATCCATATACAGATGCAAGATTTATAGGACCGTATGGGAGTGCAAGTGAATGTGGGATATCGGTTGTTTCTTTTGTTGCACTAATCTTGATTGAGATATACAATTGCCTGAACACAGAAAAAAAGAGAATTAAAAGATTTTCCTTTCATATGATAGAACTTATATCGCTTTCATATATGATAATTAAAACTGATAGTAGGGATAGTATTTTAGCATATGGTGTTATAGCAGCAATTTTTGTTGCTTTTTTAATAAAAGAAAAGTTCAATAAGTATGGATTTGACATGAATCGAAAGCGAAGATGGGTACAGATACTAACCGTTATAGCAATAATTATATGTTTTATGGGATTAGTACTTATTTATATTATACGTCATAGTCATAGTATGACAGGACTGTCTATCAATAAAGTGTCATCAGCTAGAATTAGCATATGGAGAAAAGCATTCAGTTTATTGAACTTTGTAGGACATGATGAGAAATTGACTTTGATGACGGAAAAATTCTATATTCATAATGGAATAATCTCACAAATGTTCTTTTATGGAATAGGTGCTGCTGTTCCGTATGTATACATGTTTTATGCATTGATTTGCAATATTGCAAGAGATAATAAGTTATTAAAGATAAATAGAATTTGGGCGCTTACGTTTATCATAGGGTATATAAATACTATTATGTTAGATGTACAGGATGAGTTCCCATTTATCAGAGCAGGATACTTATTGTCTATTTATATGATTGGCTTCTTTATATAAATATCATAATAAGGATAGACATAAAGAGATGAATTATAAAATAAAACCATCGTTAGTAAAAATAATATTATTGTTTGCGGCGACACTTAGCTTTTCTATGTGCCTTTCTTCTGATGGCGAAAAGTGGACACGTTTTTACAATGTTGGGACTTATTATGAGTCAAAGAGTAGTTGGAACGGAGCTGAAATAACGGCCAATAGCTCATCATGGACTACAAAAAAATTAAAAGTTAGTAGCACTGCGGAATATACTCAATTAGAGCTGTATATACAAGGAATACCGGATGGAGTCACGATTTATGGCGACTATTATATTTTAGATGGCGAAGTGATCACATATTGTAAAAGATTAGAACTTAAAAACGGCAAAAACGTATTTGCAATGAACTCTGCAGATATAAAAAAAGTATTGACAAGATACAGAGTTATAAATGGTCCTGAGAGTGTTACCTTTAGAATAACGTCATATAAGGTAATAGAAAAACCTGCAAAAGGAAACTGGAGATATTCATTGGGAATCTTTATATTAGGATTGCCAATAATATATCTGTTATACTGCTGTTTTATAAAGCTAATGAACACTTTTGTGATAGTACCGCAAACAGGGAAAAGTATAATAAATACGTATAATATTTCTTTGGAGCTGATAACAAAAAATATAAAGTCAGCAGAAAACATATATGTAGATAAGATGCGAATAGTATTGTGGGTGTGCCTTGGGATTTTTACGACCATAGGTACCACGGACGCGCTTGATTCGGCAAGCAACTTCAATACGGTTCAATTGATTGAGGGGCTATTGATTTTAGTGTTGTCGGTACTTTATTTTGATGACAGCTACAAAAAATCAGGAAAACAAATAGTCGCTAATGAATTATTGGCAGTACCATTTTTATGTTTTTCAATACTTCTGATGGTGTCTGATTTTGTTAAATACAATCTGGCTTCATATGGGCTATTTTTACTGATTTGTGTAAGTCTGTTTGGATACTCCGTAAATACAATGAAAAACAAGGATCTTGTAATACATGAAATTGGGATGGCGACAGAGATTATTTTGTGGTTAAGTACTGTGTTTTGTGTACTGTTTAGACCTAAAGTACAGGG
>JAILHT010000159.1 GCA_024695665.1 Lachnospiraceae bacterium | reverse complement strand
AGATAAATTTAAATTTAGATAATATGTTATTTTATCATAAAAATAGATAATAAAATGTATAAATATAAATATTTAGTTTTTATTATATAAAAATAACTAAATATATCAAAAATATTATATGAAATTGACTAGATCGCTAGTTAATTTTATATTCCGCATTATGAAAACAATACAAGCATCAAGCGTTTTAGTGGTTTTCAGTTAAAAACTAAATAGTTTCCAGGGAGTGCAGATAGCAATGCACGGTCAACCATTGATAGCCCTTTTCAGCAGATAGAGTGAAGTGAGATGAACCTCTATCGGAAAGATAGGGCTTTTTATGCACGAGGATGTTAAAACAACTATTTATAGCGTAGACGATGTTTTAGAGAAATATTCAGAAGAGGAATCTTTTGAGATAGATGATCTGTTTGTTGAAATTGATGAGGATTCCGTTTTGGTTGCCACTGGACCAGAGATTCAGATCCCTGAACTTGAACTTGCTTGTAGAGAAGGTTATATGCTTACTCGTTACGAAGATGGTGAAATGGTTCCAGATTGGTCTCTCAGTGTGTTTTATAATATGGATGATACTGCAGAAAATTATGTTTATTATGAACAGGATGGAATATTAGTATCTCTTCATAATTTTCTTATGTTTACAAAGAATATCTCGTTATCTGATTTCGAGTGTATTGTGAAGTTTGATATCTAACAACTTGAACCGATAGGTTCATAAAACAGCTTTTCGTAAGAAAAGCAAAGATAAAAATAATATAGTTCCAGGGGGGGGGTACAGATAGCAAAGCATGGATAAAGACCACTCACTCTTGATTGAAAGAGTGGTCTTAATGTTTTGGAAGAGGTGAGACCTGAGGTGAGACCTACATGACGCTGATACCGCAAACCTCCTATTTTACTGGGTTTCTAGGTGTGTAGTTTAGTTCAAGTCCCATCTTCCGCATTAGGGAATACGAAAAGCCTCAGGCATTAAGCCTGGGGCTTTTTCGTATTACCCACTGGGGACAGTTCCACTCACCCAGTGGGTTCAATCTTCGCTTCGCTTCGGTCGGCGCAAAGCAGACGTCCACCGGACGTCTTGCGCCCCATCTTCCGCCTTACAGGCTTTGTCGGTCGGTTCGGTGGAAAAAGGTCCACCGGACCTTTTTTAATAGCCACCTCACCATCTTCCGCATAGGGAATAAGGAGAGTTTCTCTCACCCGGTGGGTTCAATCTTCGCTCCGCTCCGGTCGGCGCAAAGCAGACGTCCATAGGACGTCTTGCGCCCCATCTTCCGCATTAGTAGAAAAGCTAAGTATATCCCGGCAAATTCCACGAGAATCAGGCAAATAATCGTATATAGACACGCAATTATTAATTGATTGTCAAAAAACGTGTCAGCGTAATTGAGTACTTACACGTTGGATAGAACAACATAATGAAATGCGTGTATGCGAAAAAAACAGGTGACACGCAAATCGCAATAAAGTAGCTGAATACGTGCCGGCGTCAAAAACCGCCGCCGGCGGGTTATCGTGAAATTACACGCCAACAATAACTTAATAGCAAACAACGTGTCGGCACTAAATTTTGCTTACACGTAAAAAAGAATAATATATATAAATACGTGCCGACACGTAAAATTGTCTACACGTAGAGTAGTAAATAATAATGAAATGCGTGTACGCAGGAAAACGTGCGACACGCAAATCGCAACAAAGTCTCTAAATGCGTGCCCGGGCGCACCTCGGTCAAAATGCAGACACCGGCCACCGTTTTTGCCCGGGCACACCTCGGTCAAAATGCGGACGCCGGCCACCGGTTTTGCCAACTTATATTGAAGCTATCACGCTCCGATTCGGCACCAACCCCACGCGAATTCACATTTTCTTCAAAAAGATAACAAAACTAAAACACAAACAGGGCGTATTATAAGAACCATCAAAGGAAGCAAAACCTTTGAAAAACCAAAACCTTTTTCATATAACTCTCCCCTATATTTAAGATCGGCGTGCGTTGCCGGTCTTATTTTTTTGTATTGGCTATGGGCTTAGCGAAAATTTTTCTATCAGGTCTATATGTTAATGGGATATAATATAATTTGATTAAAACAAGGGAAGATGATCTGATGAAGGTAGGAATAGCAGTTTGTTCGAATGGACAAAGAAAAGAATGGAATATCCAAAACGAGAAGCTTGTTGGGGTACTTAAGAGCATGGGTATAGAAGCAGTTCTTTCGCCTCATATTATGGCAAAAGTGGATGAGTTCAGTGGTACAGATGAAGAAAGAGCCAATGACCTTATGCGTTTTTATGAGGATGAATCAATAGATGCTATATATGACATTTCAGGCGGGGATTTGGCAAATGGAGTGTTAAAATACCTCGATTTTGATGTGATTGCAAGGTCTGACAAAATGTTTTGGGGATATAGCGATCTGACTACAATTATAAATGCGATTTACACGATGACCGGAAAGGCTTCGATTTTATACCAGGTAAAAAATCTTGTTTATTACGATGCAAAATTGCAACAAAAAAGATTTGCAGACTATTTGGCGGGAAATAAGATGCCGTTGTTTGATTTAAATTACAGTTTTTTGCAAGGAAAAAGTATGGAAGGCATTGTAGTCGGCGGAAATATCAGATGCCTTCTGAAACTGGCAGGGACGAAGTACTGGCCGGATATGAACGGCAAGATTTTGTTGCTGGAAGCCTTGAGCGGAGAGGCCGGACAGGTTGCCGCAATGCTTACACAACTTGATTTGATGGGCGTTTTTGATCAGGTGTCAGGTGTGCTTTTGGGAACATTTACGAATTATGAGAAGGCTGATTTGAAGCTTTCGGTTTACGATCTTCTCAAGATGCATATAAATGATTCATTGCCGGTTGCTGTTACAAAGGAAATTGGGCATGGCTATGACTCGAAGGCTATTGTTATCGGGGAAAAAATACAGTTATAAAAATGTATTAATATCTAAATGGTAATAATGAATAGCAAAACGTTAACAGATAAATACGAATAATAATCATTACAAAAAATGATAATAAAGCATATTTCATAGAATAGAAATATAGAAGGAATGTATAAGGAAAACAGAGATGAATTACAAGAAGGACAGAACCGGAGATGTCCCGTTTGGTTTGCATGACAGCAAGATAAAGCAGGTAGAATTCAAAGAAGATACACTTTTTTTGCATATGGATGAAATCTATCGTTTGGATGATGATGAAAAGCCATTGACGGGAACGATTGAATTTACAAAAACCGATAAGGATGAGTGCTCGATAATGGTTTTTAACAGGCCGTTTGGATATGATGGGCAAAAGAATTTTTCAGGGGAGTGCATTTCTCTTGATGAATATAATGAAAAATATACGAGTGCGGAATTTGAAATAGTTACAGAAGGCTACAACGGATATGACACGATTTTTCAAGGCTGGATTTGGAGAAAGGATGAAGATCCGATTTTTGCGATTATGAATATTTGGAATATGGGAGATATGATTTATCATATTAAGTAGATTTCAAAATTTTATGAATTAAAATCTCTGATACAAGGGGGAAACGATATGGCAGCGCAGGTTAGATATTTGAGACAGATGGTTTCACATCTTAGGGAGAAGTATGGCGATAAAAAAGCAGAAGCAATAGCAACAAAAGCGCAAAAAAGATACGATGAGCTCATAGAGGAAAACAAGAATGAGCCAAAAGAGTACTATATGCATACCAGGGAGCGCATCTATCCCTCAATTGCGTTGTTTGATGCATTGTTGGCTGTCGGTGTAGAGCGCAAGGAGGCGGAAGATTTTGTCACCGGTTATTATAGATGGAGAGCAGGGAAAATGGTTCCTATGATTAAGACTGCTTTCAAAATTCCGGGGTTATACAAACTTGTGCCAAAGATTTTTTTTAAGATGACGAATATGAGTTTTGGTCCGAAGGCCGGCTTTGCATCGGAGAATGCATATCTTGGAAAAGATGAAATGCGTTTTGATATGGTAAAATGTCCGTATTATGATAATTGCCTCAAATACGGATGCCCGGAGATTACAAAAGGATTTTGTGATGCGGATGATATTTGTTATGGCAATATGCATCCAAAAGTTTCATGGGACAGAACAAAGACTATTGGTCGGGGTGATGGTGTCTGCGATTTTAAAGTGCATCTGAAATAAAAACTAAAAATGGGGGAGTGTTATGGAGGAGAGATTTTTTCATACTGCGTGCGGAAATATTCATTATTGGGTAAGTCGGGAAGCAAAAAACACAAATATACAGCTGATTCTTTTGCCGGGACTCACGGCGGATCACACATTGTTTGAAAAACAGATCGAGTATTTTGAGGGGAGATATCCTCTTTTTGTATGGGATGCCCCGGGCCATGCATCCTCGTGGCCTTTCAATTTTGGTTTCAACCTGATGGACAAGGCAAAATGGCTAAATGAGATTCTGATAAAGGAAGGATTTGATTTTCCGGTTATCGTCGGTCAGTCTATGGGAGGATATCTTGGGCAGATGTATGAGCAGCTTTTTCCGGAAAAACTAAAAGGTTTTGTCTCGGTTGATTCGGCTCCGTTGAAACGAGAGTATCTGACCGGAGCGGAACTTTGGCTACTTAAAAGGATGGAGCCAGTTTACAGGTATTATCCATGGAAGTCTCTTGTGAAGGCAGGATCAAACGGCGTTGCATCATCGGTTTACGGAAGAAAGATGATGCACAATATGATGATGACTTATGACGGCAATAAAGAGCGTTATGCAAAACTTGCCGGCCACGGTTATCGGATTTTGGCTGAGGCGATAGAGGCAAATCTTCCGTATGATATAATCTGTCCGGCACTTTTAATCTGTGGGGAAGAAGATCATGCGGGATCGTGCATCAGATATAATAAAGCCTGGCACAAAAAGAGTGGGATTCCGATAGAGTGGATCAAGGGAGCCGGTCACAATTCAAATACCGACGAGCCTGAGATTGTCAATCGCCTGATTGAAGGATTGATTCAAAAAGTCATTCAATCGATGGATTGAGCAAATGGATGAAAATTGAAGTGTTATAAGAAAGATTGGATCGAGAGAAAAGGAAATAAATATGTGCATAGTTTGCAAAAGAATCAATATGATAAAACAGAATACAAATCCTTTTTTCGTGAAGGAACTCGAAACGGGGTATGTTGTGTTGGGGGACAATCAGCATTTTAAGGGATACACATTGTTTTTGTATAAAGAGCATGTCAATGAGCTTTTTGAGCTGGAGCCGTCAGTGAAAGCCAAGTATCTTGAGGAGATGACAATGGTAGCGGAGGCAGTACATAAGGCTTTTGGCGCCGAGAAGATGAATTATGAATGCTTGGGAAATGGTGATGCGCATCTACATTGGCATTTGTTTCCTAGAAGAGCAGGAGATATTGACGATTACGGAAATCACGGAAAAGGCCCTGTCTGGTGGTATCCGATGGAAAAGATGTACTCCGATGACAATGTGCCGGACAAAGAGGAACTTGAGATGATGAAGGAGAAACTTCTTCATGAACTTGAGGCATTGCAATGACGCAAAGTTGAAGTGACGTATAGCAGAAATAATATAAAGCAGAAATAATACAAAGCAGAAATAACGCAAAGTAGGAATAATACAAAACAGAAATAGTTAAAAATTGAGACGATCAAAAACGAGATAGATTATAATTTGGAGGAAAAATGAAACTGGCGGTTATTTATGATTCAAAAACAGGAAACACAAAAAAGGCAGCAGAGTGGATCGCCGATGGCATGAATGAAGTGGTTGAAGTTGAAGCTAAAGCTTTTTCAATTGACAGCGTGGACGAAGAGTTTGTAAAGGAAGCAAATGGACTTGTCATAGGATCGCCTTCTTATGCTGCAACCATGACACCGGACATACACAGTTGGCTTATGGCATCAATGGGAAAGCTTGGTTTTGCCGGAAAGCTCGGAGGAGCTTTTTCAACGGAACAGTACACACACGGCGGAGGAGATTTGGTCATACAATCCATAATCACGTTTGAGCTCGTTGCCGGAATGCTTTGTTATTCAGGCGGAAGTGCATGGGGAAAACCGAATATTCACGTGGGTCCTGTTGCCGTGAACAACAACCAGGAGAAGCACAACGGAATAGAGTATTACGAGGATTACTTCAAGATATACGGAAAGAGATTCGCGACAAAGGCAACGGAATTGTTTTAGGCAGCTGATAACAAAGCGATGGAAATGTTCTGGGAATGAGTGAATGAGACTTTGTGGATATAAACAAGAGATGGTTTTATAAGGATTTTATTGGGGGATTTTTAAAATGGCAGAGATAATAAAGATAAACAAGGACACATGGCGGTTTGAGGATGACTTCGTCAGATTCTTTTTGCTTGAGGGAAAGGATAGAGCTGCCCTTATAGACAGCGGAGCAAATTGTCCCAATGCATTGGAGATGGCGAAGGAACTTACCGACAAACCGATATTTCTTTTGAATACACATGGCGACGGAGATCACACCTCGGGAACAGCAGCATTTTCCGAGATTTATATTCATCCGGCAGATTATGTGAAATGTGGTGTAAAGGAGAGTTTTCCGGAAACCAAAGTCGTGGAGCTTTTTGACGGGGAGATCATTGATCTTGGTGACAGGCCACTTAAGATTGTGCATATTCCGGGGCATACGGAAGGAAGTGTGGCAATTCTTGATGAGAATTACAGAGTTCTGATAGCCGGGGATTCTGTTCAGAAAGGCCATATTTTTATGTTTGGCGCAAAGAGGGAGCCGGAAATGTATGAGGCATCCCTGGAAAAGCTTATAGCGATGAAAAGTGAGTTTGATTCTATCTATGCATCGCACGATGAGTGGTCGCTTCCCGCTGATTATGTGGAGAAGGTTAAGGATATCTGGCAGCGTGTGAAGCGAGGCGAGATTTCATATGAGATCATTGATGTGCATGATACAAAGGTGAAATCGTACACCACAGACATCTGCGGATTTTATATGGATTGCAATTAGCCGGAAAAACAATTTTTTATACGGCGGATTAAAGTATAAAGTTAGTTTTACAGTTTTTTGGATAATATTGAAATTAGCGACTGTAAGTTGAGGGAAAAATTACAGT
>JAILHT010000141.1 GCA_024695665.1 Lachnospiraceae bacterium | reverse complement strand
ACGCTTTTGCCGATAAACTATTACAAGAGTCTTCTGACAAAAAAGAAGGACAGTTATGCGATTTATGCCGAGAGCTCGTTTAAAAACGAGCAGAAACTTCTTGTCATAGGAAACGATGTCACCACAAAATATTCGAGAAGGTCTGAGGACGAATTTGACAGAATGGCAAGGTATATTTTTGCCATGGTGAAAGAAAGACCCGGAAATTATATGGTTTTCGCGCCTTCCTACAAAATGCTTGAGGATGTTTCGGATGCCTTTTTAAAGTATTCAAAAGAGGACTGGCGCATAATAAAACAGGAATCGGGCATGAAGGAAGCGGACAGAGAAGAATTCTTAAATGAATTTGACAAGGGAGATACCATGATAGCATTCTGCGTCATGGGAGGAATATTTGCTGAGGGCATTGATCTTACGGAGGAAAAACTTATAGGTGCGGCTATACTTGGAACAGGACTCCCTCAGGTCGGACACGAGCAGGAGATCCTCAAAAAATATTTTGACGAGAGAGATGATGAGGGATTTGATTATGCATACAGATATCCCGGCATGAACAAGGTGCTTCAGTCGGCGGGAAGGGTGATAAGAACTGTGAACGACAGGGGAGTGATCCTTTTGCTGGATGAGAGGTTTTTGCAGAGTGCAAATAAAAAACTCTTCCCCCGCGAATGGTCCGATTACAAAATATGTAATGTCACAAATGTGGGAGAAGAGATAAGTAAATTCTGGAGCAATCCTTCTTTATAATGAAGGCAACAGCTGAAGGAATTTTTCGGTTGACGGCAACTGCGGGAGACTGGTATTTACAGCTACTACAATCTGTCTCTCCGGTATGGTCTCTTTGATTTTTAAGGAGTAGATGTCCTTGACTGTCGAACTCAACATATAGTCCGGAACGAATGCGATACCAAGTCCAATCTTAGCAAGATCCATTAATAGATCATTACTTGAAAGTTCAATCTGAGGAACGAGTTCAAGCTGGTGTTTTAAGAATATATCATGAAGATATTCGCTTGTGGTACTCTTGCGATCGAGCATAAGTATCGGATACTCAGTGAGTTCCTTTAAGGCAATTGTCTTGTCTTTTAAAGAGAAAGCTTTTTCACTTGCCACGAAGACATCTTTAAATTTACATACAACGCGCGATATGCTGTCCTCATCAAGACGGCTGTTCGGAGTGTTTGTGAATACGAGATCGACCTTTCCCTGACGCATAAGATCGGCGCATGCCAATGATGTGGCATTTGTTACCTTTATCGGTACATCCGGGTACATCTCATGAAAACGTTTCAGGTACGGAACCAAAAAATAACGGCAGATGGTATCGCTTGCGGCAATATGCAGCTGACCGAGATTCATGGTATCTAAAATTTGTTCTTCACCGCGCTTTATAAGATTCATTGCCGGTTCTATATGTTTTAAAAGAAGCTCGCCCGCAGGGGTGAGTTTTACTTTTTTAGTACTTCTTATAAAAAGCTTTTGATTCAATTTCTTTTCCAACGATCTGATGGACTGGCTTACAGCAGACTGTGAAATGAAAAGTCTTCTGCTCGCCTCGGAGAAACTGAGGGTAGTCGCTACATGGTAAAATACCTTATACAATTCGTAGTTTATATCCATATCTATTCCTCTGTGGTTAAATTATTTTTTAATATAACTTAACGGTAATTAAGATTTATAAGTTTGCTTAATAATTCTATTATCATTTCTTTTATTAGTCAAGTGTTTACCTTTTATGAAATATGTAAGCTATAGTTTACACAAATTCCACGCCAAGTCTCTGGAGCGATACTTGAATTAAACAGGAACTATATGTATTAGCAAAAGTGATTAATGAGATAAAATATATTAATTGTACTTATTCATAGGAAGATGTTATATTATCATATGGATAATAAAGAGAAAGTAGATAGCAAGCATTTTACTACATGAAATTTAAGGAGGTATCCCTGTATGGGAAATGTTAAACGAGTTTTCGTCGAGAAAAAACCTGAGTATGCGGTAGCCGCAAAATCTTTGAAATCAGAGATAAAAAGTTACCTTGGTATAAAAGATGTTGAGAATGTCAGAGTTCTCATTAGATATGATATAGAAAACATTTCGGAGGAGACGTACAACAAGGCTGTAAGAACAGTTTTTTCCGAGCCTCCTGTAGATGATGTTTATGAGGAGAAATTTGATTCTGAGGGAGCCTTGGTTTTTGCTGTAGAGTTTCTGCCGGGACAGTTTGACCAGAGAGCAGACTCTGCCGAGCAGTGCGTTAAGCTTCTCAACGAGAATGAGGAGCCTGTTATCAGAACAGCTACGGTTTATGCCATATCCGGAAAAATCTCAGATGACGAGCTCAATGCCATAAAGGAGCATTGCATCAATCCGGTCGACTCCAGAGAAGCTGATACCGACAAGCCTGAGACTCTTGTTCAGAATTTTGAAGAGCCTGAGGATGTTCTTATATTTGACGGATACAGAGACATGGAGGAGGGTGAGTTTAAGAAGCTTTATGATTCGCTCGGCCTTGCCATGACTTTTGCTGATTTTAAACATATTCAGAAATACTTCAAGGAGCAGGAAAAAAGAGATCCATCCATGACGGAGATTAGAGTCCTCGATACATATTGGAGCGATCACTGCAGACATACAACTTTTTCCACTGAGCTTACAGATGTCGAGTTTGACAAAGGTGATTACAGTTCGGTAATGGAAGACACTTATAAGGATTATTTGAACACCTTTGACGACCTTTACAAAGGACGCGATGACAAGTTTGTATGTCTTATGGACATTGCGCTTATGGCGATGAAGAGACTCAAAAAAGAAGGAAAACTCGATGACCAGGAAGAGTCAGATGAGATAAATGCATGCTCAATCGTAGTTCCTGTTGAGGTTGACGGAAAGGTAGAAGAGTGGCTTGTAAACTTTAAGAACGAGACACACAACCATCCTACTGAGATTGAGCCTTTCGGTGGTGCTGCCACATGTCTTGGCGGAGCAATCAGAGATCCGCTCTCGGGACGTACTTATGTATATCAGGCAATGAGAGTAACAGGTGCGGCTGATCCTACCGTCTCAGTTAAAAATACGATTAAAGGAAAGCTCCCACAGAAAAAACTTGTCAGAGAAGCTGCTCACGGATACAGCTCTTACGGAAACCAGATCGGACTTGCAACAGGATATGTAAAAGAGGTTTATCACCCGAATTATGTTGCAAAGAGAATGGAGATTGGCGCGGTAATGGGTGCAGCGCCTAGAAGAGCGGTTCAGAGATTGAATTCAGATCCGGGAGATATCATTATCCTTCTTGGCGGACGTACAGGACGTGACGGAATCGGAGGGGCAACAGGATCCTCAAAAGCACACAATACCGAGTCTACTTCGGTTTGCGGAGCTGAGGTTCAGAAAGGAAATCCTCCTACAGAGAGAAAGATTCAGAGACTTTTCAGAAGAGAAGAAGTAAGCTTTATCATAAAGAAGTGTAACGATTTTGGTGCCGGCGGAGTTTCTGTTGCTATAGGAGAGCTTGCCGACGGACTTACTGTTGACCTTGACAAGGTACCTAAGAAATATGCAGGACTTGACGGAACTGAACTTGCAATCTCAGAGTCTCAGGAGAGAATGGCTGTTGTTGTAGATCCTTCGGATGTTGACAAGTTCCTTGGATTCGCCGCTGAGGAGAATCTTGAAGCCGTTCCTGTAGCAGTGGTTACAGAAGAACCTAGACTGGTGCTTAAATGGAGAGGCAAGGAAGTAGTAAATATTTCAAGAGCATTTTTGAATACAAACGGAGCTCATCAGGAGACTCAGGTGGAAGTGGAAACACCTGAGAAGAAGGACAACTTCCTTGAGAAGTTCCCTATTGAAAAGGTTGAGGAGGCTCTCGCATCAGGAGATATGAAGAAAGCGTGGATTGAGGAATTGTCCGATCTCAACGTATGCTCTCAGAAGGGACTTGTCGAAATGTTTGACGGTTCTATCGGAGCGGGAAGCGTGTTCATGCCTTTCGGAGGAAGATATCAGCTTACAGAGACTCAGAGTATGGTTGCAAAACTTCCGGTACTCAAAGGAAAAACAGATGTCGTTACAATGATGAGTTACGGCTTCAATCCTTATCTTTCAAGCTGGAGCCCATATCACGGAGCTGTATATGCAATACTTGAGTCTATCGCAAGAATTGTTGCTTCCGGTGGAGATATGCACAAGATCCGTATGACTTACCAGGAGTATTTCAGAAGAATGAGCGAGGAAAAGAAACGCTGGAGTCAGCCAATGGCAGCGCTTCTCGGTGCTTATGCTGCACAGATTGGATTCGGACTTCCTTCAATAGGAGGAAAGGATTCAATGTCAGGAACCTTCAATGATATAGATGTTCCTCCGACACTCGTTTCTTTTGCTGTTGATGTTGCCAAGGAAAAAGACATAATAACACCGGAACTCAAAAAAGCCGGAAACACACTTATGCTCTTTAATATAGAAAGAGATGAGAATGATCTTCCTGATTATGAGCAGGTCATGAAGCTTTACGATGTGATACATATTCTCACCGGAAACAAAACGATCGTATCAGCATACGCCATTGACGGATACGGACTTGCAGCCGCTGTATCAAAGATGGCTTTCGGTAACAAACTCGGAGTCAATATTGATGACAGTGTAAACGGTGATATTCTTTTCAAACCGGGATTTGGTGATATTGTTGCAGAGGTTCCACTCGGAAAAGAGAAGGATGTAGAGGCAGCTTTCAAGGCAGTGGGACTTGAGGATTTTGTCAGAGAGATCGGTTTTGTAAATGATTCTAAGGAAATTGTATGTGAGAATATGATTCTTCCGATAGATGAGGCTATAGAAGCATGGACAGGAAAACTTGAGAAGGTATTCCCTACAAAAGCCACAGAGGATAATGAAGTTCTAAAAACCGATGTCTTTAAGACAGATGATATATATGTATGCAGGAACAAAATTGCAAAACCTACAGTTTTCATACCTGTATTTCCGGGAACAAACTGTGAGTATGATTCGCAGAGAGCATTCGAGAATGCCGGAGCGAATACTATTGTAAAAGTATTTAAGAACCGCGATGCAGCCGATATCAGAGAATCGGTTGAGGTGTTTGAAAAAGCGATAAAGGAAAGCCAGATTGTTATGTTCCCTGGTGGATTCTCAGCAGGAGATGAGCCGGAAGGATCGGCAAAGTTCTTCGCTACAGCCTTCAGAAACGAGAAACTCAAAGAGGCTGTGACTGACCTTCTCGAGAACAGAGACGGACTTGTGCTCGGTATCTGTAATGGATTCCAGGCTCTGATAAAGTTGGGACTTGTTCCTTACGGAAAGATTACAGAGCAGAAGGCAGATTCGCCTACTCTTACATACAATACAATAGGTCGTCATATCTCAAAGATGGTCTACACAAAGGTTGTCACAAACAAGAGCCCATGGCTTTCACTCGCAACTCCGGGAGCAGTATATTGTAATGCGGCTTCACACGGAGAGGGACGTTTCGTAGCACCTAAGGAGTGGATAGACAAGCTCCTTGCAAACGGCCAGGTTGCAACAAGATATGTCAATGAGGCAGGAGAGGCAACAATGGACGAAGAGTGGAACGTAAACGGTTCATTCGCTGCAATAGAGGGAATCACAAGTCCTGACGGACGTGTCCTCGGAAAGATGGCTCATGTTGAAAGAAAGGGAGATTCTGTCGCTGTAAATATCTACGGTGAGCAGGACATGAAGATCTTTGAGAGTGGAGTAAACTTCTTCAGATAAAAACTTTGCGCTTTTTGATGGAGTGGCATTTGTAAGATGGTAGATGTTTTTTGAATTAAAAAATAAAAAGGCGTGGCTTTTTTTGCCATGCCTTTTTAAGTGTCAGTTTTTAAAGCTTGTTTTTTATGAAGTCAAGCAACATTTTTGCACATTCTTCCTTGTCCATAATAGGAAGCTCTTTGGTTTCAGCTTCAGTGATAAGAGTGAGAATGTTTGTATCGGTTCCAAAACCTGCTCCGGGCACTTTGAGGTTGTTTGCAACTATCATATCCACATTCTTTTTCTTAAGCTTGGCTTTTGAGTTCTCAAGCATGTTTTCGGTCTCCATGGAAAAACCACAGAGGAAGGCTTTTGTTTTTCCTGAGGCCTTTAATTCGCCCAATGTTTTTAAAATATCTTTTGTACGGTCTAGATCTATGATAGAGTCGCCGTCTTTCTTTTTGATTTTTTCCGTTGCGACATTTTTTGGTTTGTAGTCGGCAACTGCGGCTGCTTTTATTATGATATCAGATTCATTTGCACGTTCCGTAACCGCATTGTACATATCCTCGGCCGACTCTATGTTTACCACATTGACAAACATCGGAGGAGTCAAAGAGACAGGACCGGTTACCAATGTGACATCAGCACCTCGAAGCATTGCATTTTTTGCAATTGCATAACCCATCTTTCCGGTAGAGTGGTTTGAAATATATCTCACGGGATCGATTGCCTCTCTGGTAGGACCGGCGGTAACAAGAACCTTTTTGCCGGACAGATCCTTCTCAAATGCGAGCTCTTTAAGAATATACTGAAAGAGAATATCGCACTCAGGCATTCTGCCGTCACCCATATCTCCGTTTGCCAACATACCGTTGTCAGGTGCTATGATTTCATAGCCGTAGGAGATGAGCTTCTTTATATTATCCTGCACGATGGGATTGTGATACATATTGTGATTCATGGCCGGTGCGACAAGAGTCTTGCATGTACATGCCATAACAGTTGTGGTGAGCATGTCGTCCGCTATGCCGCCTGCTATCTTTCCGATGACATTTGCGGTAGCCGGAGCTACGAGTACAAGATCGGCTTTTTTTGCGATGGAAACATGTTCGACGGAAAATTCAAAATTTCTGTCGAAGGTATCAACAAGACATTTGTGTCCTGTGAGGGATTCAAAAGTGATAGGTGTGATGAAGTTGGTGGCATTTTTTGTCATCAGAACTTCGACATCAGCACCGCATTTTTTTAGCATTCTTGCTAAGTTTGGAATTTTGTAAGCAGCGATACCGCCTGTAACAGCGAGCACTACGGTCTTTCCTTTAAGCATAAGACACCCCTTAACTTTTTATTCTATTGTTTAATATAATGAATAATCGCCATTGAAACAATAGGAGAAATAAAAAAACTCACCAGTAATCCGTAAGAACGAAAACCGATGAGCTTTGGAAGTAGCGAGAGGGGGATTTGAACCCTCGACACTGCGGGTATGAACCGCATGCTCTAGCCAACTGAGCTATCTCGCCATATAAATGGGACCTACAGGGCTCGAACCTGTGACCCTCTGCTTGTAAGGCAGATGCTCTCCCAGCTGAGCTAAGATCCCATTT
>JAILHT010000069.1 GCA_024695665.1 Lachnospiraceae bacterium | reverse complement strand
GATGACGAACAGCTTGATCTTTTGGCTTCGGATGGAATGCTTGTCAAAAGACCTTTTGTGATAGGTGAAGATTTTGTCCTTCTTGGCTTTAAGGAAGAGGAGTGGGCAGAACGATTAAAAAAATAAAAAGCAGATAACTATTAGAAGGTCTTCTATGATAATATTTATTATTATAGAAGACCTTTTATGGTATTTGGAGGAAAGACAGTGGCTGGAATTAAAGATGTTGCAAAAAAAGCCGGGGTTGGTGTCGGCACTGTATCAAGAATGATAAATGATAGTGGATATGTAGCGGAAAAAACCAAAAAAAAGATTTTGGAAGCAATGGAAGAATTGGATTATACGCCGAATGAGCTTGCTAGAAATCTGTATCACAAAAGATCCGGCATTATAGCTTTACTTATTCCGGAAATAGCAAATCCATTTTTTTCGAGGTTTGTAAGTTATGTTGAACAAGAATTGTATGCATTCGGGTATAAAATAATGCTCTGCAGTACTGCTAATGAAAGCAATGCTGAAAGAGATTATTTGAACATGCTGAAAAGACATATAGTTGATGGTGTTATAACTGGGGTACATTCTCTTGATATAGAAGAATACAAAAAAATGAACAAACCTATTGTCGCATTAGATAGATATTTGGATGAGAATATACCTGTAGTAGCCTCAAATCATAAAGAGGGTGGAAGAATTGCAGCAGAAATACTTGTCTCCAATGGGTGCAAGAAGGTCCTTCATTTTATCGGAGAAACATCGGTATCTTCCCCATATCATGAAAGACATAAAGCGTTTAATCTTGTAATGAAGGAGAACCATGTAGATGTAATCTCATATACACTAAAAAGAAACCTTATGGAAGCACAGTATTACAAAGATGCTGCAAAAGAGGCTTTTGAAAAAAATACAGATTTTGACGGTATATTTGCTACCGACCTTCCGGCAGTGGAGTGCATGAAAGAGGCAATACGAAGAAATAAGAGGATTCCGGAAGATATTAAGATAGTTGCATATGACGGAACACCGGTTACAGAACTTATGGAGCCTGAGTTGACAACGATAGTTCAGCCGATTGATAAATTAGCAAAGAGTACTGTGGAACTACTTATGGATGAAATTAACGGGAATAAATATAAAGGCAAAAAGGTTTTCCTTGACGTACAGGGGAAAGAAGGAAAAACTGCAAAGATTGTAAATAGTTACTAAAAATTCTGATTATATTTAGTGAAGAATGATGGTTTTGTTTTTTTGTCTAAAATCATATTGACTTAATTAAAACGTGAAAATATAATGTAACCATAAATGGAACGGGTTCCACAAATGGATCCTGCAACACGTGACGATGGAAATACTATACCATCGTGTGGAACGCGTTCCACAATAGCTGTTTTTTTTAAGGAGGTTTAAAAATGGGAAAAAGAGTTTTAAGTGTTTTGCTTGCTTCAGTTATGATGACATCATTGTTAGCTGGATGTGGTTCTACGGACAAGCAGTCCTCAGAGAATGCCAACAGCAGTGGCGACAGCGCTAAAGAAGAGGTATCTTCACAGGATGAATCGGCAGAAAGCGAAAAGTCGGAAAACGAAGATACAGATAACAGCATAACCGTTTTGGTTGAAAGTGGTTCACCCGCTGAGGCATTGGCGAACAGTACGGCTCAAAGCTTTGAAGAGGAAACGGGGTGTAAGGTTATCGTTGATGCTGTTGCATATACAGGAATGTACGACAAATTATCTACAGAGATAAAAGCAAATGAAGCAGCACATGATGTAGCATGTATGGATTTTGTCTGGTTGGCAGCATTTGCAGATGCAATAGATCCTTTGACTGATGCTGATACGAGCGATTTCTTGCCGACATTGGAGGAAAGCGGAACTGTAGATGGCAAATTGATGGGTTACCCTATGTGGGTAAATGCGAAGATTCTTATATATAGAAAGGATCTTATTCCTGAGGATAATGTTCCTACAAACTGGGAGGAGTATAAGTTACTTGCAAAAGAAATAGCGACTCCTGAGATGTATGGAACTACTGTTTTTGGAAGCGGTTCTGACGCTGTATGCTCTTTCCTTGATTTTGCTTGTCAGGCCGGAGCAGATGGATTGGTCTTTGATACGGATGGAAATGTCAATATCACTGATCAAGCTTATGAGGATGCATTGAATTTCATGGTCGAG
>JAILHT010000042.1 GCA_024695665.1 Lachnospiraceae bacterium | reverse complement strand
AATCATCTTTACTTCCGGCTCAAGTTCAACATCAAATCTGTCTTTTACTATCTTTTGTATTGCCTTTATCAAAGTGTATATATCTGAGGCTGTTGCATCTTTTGCATTTACGACAAAGCCCGCATGCTTCTGAGAAACCATAGCCCCACCGACGGCAAAGCCCTTCAGTCCGGCGTCCTCTATAAGTTTTCCGGCAAAATATCCCTCCGGTCTCTTAAAGGTGCTTCCTGCGCTAGGCATATCCAAAGGCTGTTTTGAAACTCTCTTCTCCTTGAGCTCGTTCATGTATGCGAGTATCGAATCATGTTCGCCCTTTGAAAGCTTTATCCTGGCGGAGAGCACAACGTACCCTCCGTCAGATATCACACTTCTTCTGTAGCCCAGTTTCAGCTCCTCATTGCTCAAGGTCTTAATCTCGTCCGCCTCTATGTCATAAACCTTGGCATCTATAAGGACGTCTTTTATCTCTCCGCCGTAAGCGCCCGCGTTCATTGACACTGCGCCTCCGACTGTTCCCGGTATTCCGGCAGCAAACTCAAATCCCTTTAAGGCGACATTTAGTGCGGAGGTAGCGACAGTTGAAAGCAATGCTCCGGCATCGGCTTCTATTATGCTCGCATCATCTTCCATCGGTTCGTCCGGTTTGCGTATGAATATTTTTGACGCATTCTTTTTGAGTTCGATGATCACGCCTCTGTATCCGCTGTCCGAGACGAGAAGATTGCTTCCGTTTCCAACTATATAGTAAGGAACGTTCTCCTCCATACACACTCTTATAACCTGCGGAAGTTGCGCGATATTCGGTGTCACGTAGATATCCGCCGGTCCTCCGACACGAAAGGTCGTATGTTTTTTCATCTCCTCATCGGCAAGGCAGTTGTTCCTGCCGATCATCTCCTCAAGTCTGGTCTTTAACTCTGCCATATTTACATATCCTTAAGAAAAGCAACATATCCCTGATATGCTTCATACAAATCAACTTTACTTATAATCTCCCAAGGCGCATGCATGTTCAAAACAGCAACTCCGCTATCGATAACTTCCATTCCATAGTTTCCTAAAATGTAGGCTATTGTTCCGCCGCCTCCCTGGTCTACTTTTCCAAGTTCTGCCGTCTGGAAAGAAACTTCCGCATCATCGAGCACTTTTCTTATTCTTGCCATGTACTCTGCGTTTGCGTCGTTGGATCCCGACTTTCCTCTTGAACCGGTATATTTGTTGAATACAAGTCCTTTTCCGAGATAAGCAGAGTTCTTCTTCTCATTGACCTCCGCAAAATTGCAATCGTAAGCGGCACTTACATCAGATGAAAGAACTCTCGAATTTCTGAGTGCACGTCTTAAAGAAATTGATGTATATCCGTCCATGAGGTTCAATATCTCAGCCACTGAATCCTCGAAAAACTTTGAGTGCATTCCGGTTGCTCCGACAGATCCGATCTCCTCCTTGTCTACAAGAAGGCATACACTTGTATAATCCGGTGTCTTCATCTTTGCGATTGCTCTGTATGAAGGGAATGCACAGACTCTGTCATCATGTCCGTATCCCATCACAAGGCTTCTGTCAAATCCGTAGTCTCTTGCATTTCCCGCTGGTACAACCTCAATCTCGGCTGAGAGGAAATCTTCCTCGTCTATTCCGTACTCCTCTGCAAGGATATTTAAGATATTTGCTTTTACAAGATCTTTTGTCTCCTTGTCGTCTTTTCCTTTCTCCTTCGGAATGCTTCCGATGAGAAGGTCAAGTTTTTCTCCTTCGATAACTTTTGCAGCCTTCTTCTCAAGCTGGTCTGCAGAGAGATGTATCAAGAGGTCTGTTATTCCAAATACCGGATCCTCAGGCTTGTCACCTATAGAGACATTTATCACCGCTCCGTCCTTCTTTGCGATAACACCGTGGAGTGCAAGCGGAAGTGTAACCCACTGATACTTTTTGATACCACCGTAATAATGTGTGTCGAACATGGCCATCTCGGTGTCCTCGTAGAGCGGAACCTGTTTGAGATCAAGTCTCGGTGAATCGATATGTGCGCCGAGGATATTCATTCCATCCTCAAGGCTCTCTTTTCCTATAACGAAAAGAGCTATGGCTTTTCCCATATTGTTGTAATAGAGTCTGTCTCCTGCCTTTATCTTTCTCTTCTCTGAGATGCAGTCTGCAAGATCCATAAATCCATCTTTTTCTGCCATCTCTATGATTCTGGCGGTACATTCTCTCTCGGTCTTACACTCGCTGATAAATTTTTTGTAATCCTCTGCGAAATCAAAAACTTTCTGTCTTTTCTTTCCCTCAGGATATTTTTCCCATGCATTTTTTCTCATTGTTTTTTATTCCTCCTCATCCTCATCGGAAAATCTTGTCATATTTGCCTGTACTCTTCTGTACAGCTCTTTTGCGGCATTGTATCCCATCTTCTTCTGTCTGTGGTTTACGGCCGCAGCCTCACATATGACGGCGAGGTTTCTGCCCGGTCTGATAGGGAGATTGTGGCTTACAACCTGCATACCGAGTATGTCGGTATACTCATCTTCCATGCCGAGTC
>JAILHT010000017.1 GCA_024695665.1 Lachnospiraceae bacterium | reverse complement strand
TCTTATCCATAGTTCCACCTCCTAAGCAAGTTTTATATTGTCTAAAGCCTCAAAGATGTAATGGCTCTCGTTGTGTATAAGAACCGCATCCTCCACCTTCCAATGCGGATAACAGATACTTCCTATAGGCGGAAGCTCCTGTCCCGCAAGCCTCTCAATCTTAAGTTCGAGACCGTTTGGAAGTGTGACTATGGCTTTTAGAACCGAGCCCACATATATGTAATCCTTGACCTGAGCCTTGAGTTCAAACCCCTGAACCGGTATCACGGAAAAATCCATCTTCTCCGGTCTCACCGATATGGTCGCATATTCGAGAAGAGAAAAGTCTCCCGGGCAGGCCACCGAAACTTCACCGTTCTCAAGTGTCATTGTCGCAACTCCATCCTTTATGCTCGTGATACAGCCGTCATATATGTTTGTCTCTCCGATGAAAGTAGCCACAAACTTTGTCGCCGGATGCTCATAGATATCAGTAGGTTTCGCCAACTGATCTATAACTCCATCGTGCATTACAGCTATTCTGTCGCTCATGGTAAGGGCTTCCTCCTGATCGTGAGTTACATATATAAATGTGATATTGAGTTTTTTCTGCAAACGCTTAAGCTCAAGCTGCATTTGTTTTCTGAGTTTCAGATCAAGTGCTCCAAGCGGCTCGTCCAAAAGAAGAACCTTCGGTCTGTTTATAAGTGCTCTAGCTATCGCAACCCTCTGCTTCTGTCCACCTGAGAGCTGCGACGGATACCTCTTCTCAAAGCCGTTAAGCTGAACCATATCCATCATCTCAAGCACCCTTGTTTTTATTTCATCCTTAGGGACTTTCTTCATCTTTAGTCCGTAGGCTATGTTGTCGAAGATCGTCTTGTGCGGGAAAAGTGCATAAGACTGGAAAACAGTATTTACATTTCTCTCGTAAGCTTCTTTGTCCTCGACCTGTTCTCCCTCGACCTTTATCGTTCCGGTTGTCGGCTCCTCAAAACCGGCTATCATTCGCAGGGTTGTTGTCTTTCCACATCCTGACGAGCCGAGTAGTGTCAAAAACTCGCCCTCTTCAATAGAAAGATTCAAGTCCCTCACCACATGGTTCGTTCCATAGATTTTGTTCACTCCTGCAATTTCTACGATTTTTCCCATGAAATCACCTCTTCCTATTTATTAGAGCGCCTTTGTGCCTCTCTCTCCGGTCCTTATTCTCACGATATCTTCTATATTCTTAATGAAGATTTTTCCGTCTCCCACATGGTCCGTCGCGCAGGCTTCTCTGATCCGTTCAATGATTGTCTCCACATCCTTATCATCCACGACTACCTCAACCTTTACCTTTGGCAAAAGATTTATTGTGGTCTTAAATCCCCTTATCTCGTTCACGATATCCGCATCCTGGGTTGTCACTCCTTTTTGCGATCCGCATCCCATCGCAGTGGACAACGTCATTCCACCGCAGTTTATCTCATCAAGAATTCTTTTTACGTCCTCAAGTTTTTCCGGTCTGATAAGCATCATCAATTCTTTCATAGTTTTTACCTCCAACAAAAAACGGAGCCTTTCCATATAGAAAAGCTCCGTTGCTATCAAATGATTTGTTTTTTTGCTGTTTTTTTATTTTCTAAATATAAGACTAATCCAATACGCCTTCAATTCATACAATTTACCATTTTTATACCACTCAAGTGGTATTTATTCGAATTCCCGTACCATTTTGAATAACTGAACCCTGTTATTTATGCTCATTTTCCGGTAAATGTTGAGTATATGTTTCTTTAATGTATTTGGCGTTATAACAAGTTCCTCGCAGACGGCCTCACTGTCCTTACCCTGCATAAGCAGTTTCAATATGGTATGTTCCCTCTTTGTAAGCTCATATTTTATAGTTGCCTCCGAAACCGTAAGCTTGTCTCCGACCTCCCCATTCTTTTGATACTGATCCATCCTGTAGGTCAGATGCTCCTTCAAAAAATCCAATATAAAGATGTCTTCGTACTGAAAATCCTCTTTTCCTATGGTTCTGTAAAAAGTGATCGCCCCCAGGAATTTTTTGTGCTTTGCAATCACCACTTGAAGTGCATAATGCCAGTTGTTCGGTTTGTATACCTTCTTATAGTATTCAGTATTCACCCTCGCCTCGTCGCTTATTATGTCCGTCTCCCTGTAAATCAATGTCTTTCCGCTACTTACAAGTCCTCTGCTGTAATCAATATCTTCATACGCATCCGAGAAATCCGCATCGCAGTTGTACTTGACCGGATCTGCAAGCAAATGCCCCTCCTCCTTTGATGCCATATAAAAATCCGCGCTGTCAAAATCTATAAGCATTTTCAACTGCTCAAACAACTCATAACGCATCGTACTGAAGTTTTCCGTCGTATAAATCTTGTGAATGATATTGTTTAAAATAATAAAATCGTTAGTCTCCAGTTTTCGCATACACCACCAACTCCTGTCCTTATATGTATCCGGAACTCCTATTGAAAAAAAAGCGCCCTCAGATAATCTGAGAGCGCCTTCGTTCTTTACGTAAATTTATAACATTAAACATTTTTAATTGCAACTTTTTTATCAAATTGGTTATTAATTCATTTGACACGATGCGTGTCATAGTATTATCATTTTTATCGTAAATATATTTTATAGGATGGAGAGTATGAACTATGAGACTATTTTCAAAAAATAACATCGTTGTTAACCAACGAAAGAAAAAATTTGCAGCTTTTTGTCTGGCCTTATTTTTGGCCTTTCTTCCTTCCATGAGCGTACTGGCTCAGGATTATGTTGTCGAATTCGGCGATTCTTCTACATATATCTATGTGGGTCAAATGTTCTATGCTAATGACACTTTATCTGTTACAGCCACAGGTTGTGGTATGATTTACGTCACTTTATATGATAATAATGGCGACGATCTTAATACACATTTGTTTGCAGATAATATGGGATATGGTACTTTAACGATCCCTACATCTGACATTGACAATTTCATTTATTGGGAAGTCACTTCTACCAGTCAGCCTTATCCCAATGATTGTTACTTTGAATGCGATTTCACAGCTGTATGCGGTTACACTGTAACCTTCAATGCAAATGGCCACGGCACCGCTCCTTCAACCCAAACTATCCGAACCGGCGGTACTGTCACCGAACCTGATGACCTTTCAGCCACAGGCTACACCTTCGGCGGTTGGTACACCGATTCAGCCTGCACTGATTCCTGGGATTTCTCGTCTGATACTGTTTCCTCTGATTTGACGCTCTATGCAAAGTGGACTGCAAACACTTATACCGTATCGTTCAATGCAAACGGACATGGCTCTGCTCCTTCTAGCCAGACTGTAAACTACGGAAACAAAGCCACAAAGCCTTCAAACCCGACCGCATCAGGCTACACCTTCGGTGGTTGGTACACAAG
>JAILHT010000066.1 GCA_024695665.1 Lachnospiraceae bacterium | reverse complement strand
TGGCGCCTGCGCCTGGGCGTCATTGTCCACCTCCATATTTTTCGCTACACTCTCATACATCTCACGAGCAAACGAAAATGGGTACAACTGCATTATTTCACTGTCAACAAGATCACCGATTTCCATTTTAAAAGAAATCTTAACAAACTGAGAACTCAAGAAATCATCTATTGTCTGCTCATCGATATTGTCGGCAAGATCTACCAAATCCGCTTTTGGCGGGCTAATGTCGATAACTTTATTAAGCATGGACGAAAGCGATGTGGCTGCCGAACCCATCATCTGGTTCATAGCCTCACAGATAGCGCTCAAATGTAATTCGCTGAGCTCACCATCCGTGTTCGTACCGTCTCCACCCATCATAAGGTCTGTAATAACCTTAACATCCTGTTCTTTGATAACCATAAGGTTACTTCCGTCAAGTCCGACGGTATAACCTATTCTGATAAATACGCAAGGCCTTGGATATTCCTCTACAATATCATCCCAAGTAGCAAATGTCACTACCGGAGTGGAAATTTCCACTCTTTGATTTACAAGGGAAAACAGTGTTGTGGCAGCTGTTCCCATGCTGATATTTGCAATTTCACCTATCGCATCTTTCTCCTTATCCGTAAGGGGTGCATTCGCATTATCTGCGCCACCGCCCTCATTAGGAGAGTCGCTTAAAGTTCCGGGACCATTCAGCAGAGCATTTATCTCTTCCTGCGATAAAACTCCATCCACTATATCACTGCTCCTCTCTGATAATTGATGTTACTCTTACTGCATAATTCTTTCCGGCAGCACCGGGCAATGCAGTAAACTTTCGGATATTTCCAACGTAAATATCCAGCTCATCACCGATTTTTCTGTCCAGCCGAATGATATCTCCCGGCTGTAAAAATGTAAAATCCTTGACAGAAATTCGTGCTTTTCCAAGGCAGGCCTTTATAGGAACCGGTGCTTTGGAAATAATACCTTGAACCGCATCGGTGTAATCCTCTTCGTCCGAATCCCCCTGATTCGAATACCAGAACTTTGTATTGAGCTTATCTATTACTGGTTCAAGTGTAACGAAAGGCAGACAGACGTTTATAAGTCCTTCAACCTCTCCTATTTTCATATTAATTGTAACTATGGCTATCATTTCACTCGGTGAAATAATCTGTGCAAACTGTGAGTTTGTTTCGATTCTTTCAAGCCTCGGTTCGAAATCTGAAACATTCTCCCATGGCTCTTTCAGCAAATCCACACAAACATTCATTATCCTCTCGATAATGATCAGCTCTATCTCTGAAAAATCTCTCGTTTTATCAAGAGGTTCTCCCAATCCACCGAGCATTCTGTCGACTATTGCATACCCCAGGTTAGATGCCATCTCAAGAATGATATTTCCCTTGAGTGGCGGCATATCCACAATTCCCAACAGTACAGGGTTGGAAAGTGCGTTTGAAAACTCCATATAAGTAACAGCTTCGGAGTTCATAACATCCACCTGAATATTCTTCCTCAAATATATCGGAAGGCTGGTAGAAAGTAATCTGCCGTAGTTTTCAAATATAATCTCCAAGGTCCTTAGATGTTCTTTGGAAAACTTTGATGGCCTGGCAAAGTCGTAATCCCTAATCTGTTTCTCGGGTTCTTTGCTGATGTCATCAACATCAAGTTCACCACTGTTTAAGGCTTGAAGAAGATTGTCAATCTCTTTTTGGGACAGAACGTCTCCCACGTTACTCCCACCACCTTGTCATCAATAATAATAAATTCACTACTGTACCGTAACTGTAGGGAATCCTACATCGATGATAAAATCGGAATTGAACAGTGTCTGCAAAGCTGAAAGAATTGCATCCTGAACTGCTTCCTGATCCGAATTGAACTCATCAAACGTATATCCCGAAACAATTGTATTTATCTGGCTCTTTATAAGAGAAGATTTCTCCTCCATCGTAGCGCTGTATGTAGCATAATCAGCGTTTGACGTATTCATGGAAATTGTTACGGTTATAACCGCATAATGACTCTCTCCGTCACCGGAGTCTTTAAGTTTTATGGTCATTGCATCGGATATATCATATGTTGCGATCTGATCTATAGGAACAGATACATTCGTTGTGTTAATTGTTCCGCTTTTAAGTTCAAGATCGATTGCCGAACAAACTTCCGTGATCAAAGAATTAACCTTTTTGGTCTCCGGGATGATGGTAATCATGATTATTGCAGTAAGAACAAGGTTTGCAATAACCAGTGCAAGAATAACTATGGAAATTAAATTCTTTTTCATATGCCTCTCCCATTTTATCAATCCGAATTATACGAATTGTATATTTTTATTTCAACTCTTCTGTTTTTTGCTCTTCCCTCAGCTGTAGAGTTGTCCGCCACCGGAAGGTACTCTCCTCGGCCTGACGATTTGATGATTGCCGGATCAAGCGATGTGTTTGCTCTGATAAAATTGGCAACCGTCAATGCTCTGTACATAGACAAAACATCATTACTCTCATACTTGTCATTGGATATAGGAACATTATCCGTATGTCCTTCGACCTCAATAATATTCTCAGTATAAGCTTCGAGTATGCTACTTACTTTAGTCAATATAGGAATAGCATCTTCTCTCACATCGGACTGGCCCGAATCAAAAAGCAACGCTCCGTTTAATGTAATAAGTACATATTGCGCGTTAAAAGAAACTTCAACTTCATTCTGAATACCGTATTCGGTGAGTTTCTGTTCAACTTCCTCACTTATTTCTTCAGATTCTTCAAGGCCTTGTTGTTCAATCATTTCCTCGGCCTGTTCCTCTGTCATCTCGGTGGTTTCAGTCTCCGACTCACTATCCTCTGTTTCCTCTCCCTCGGCCTGTTCGAAAAAGATATCAAACTGTTCGAGTTGGCTTATTCCGGAAGAAATGAGCATCCCTTCCTCACCTATAGTGGTTCCTCCGGCAGGAAGAACCGAAAAACTGCTCTTTAATGAAGCTACTACAAGTTCAAATTTCTCCGCATCGACGCTTGACATTGAGAAAAGCAACACGAAGAAACACAAGAGCAAATTCATGAGGTCTGAGAACGTGGCCATCCATGCCGGGGACCCCTTAGGAGGATCTTCCTTTTTTTGTCTCGCCACTATTCCTCACCTCCGCCTGAGCCCAAGCTGTCTCTGACTGATGGAGCCAGGAATGACTTAAGTTTTTCTTCAATAACTCTCGGGTTTTCTCCTGCCTGTATAGACAAAAGCCCTTCTATTGTAACTGTTTTTACGATAACTTCAAGGTCATTATTTACCTTAAGTTTTGCAGAACATGGTGAACATATCCAGTTTGCTATAAGTGAACCGTACATAGTCGTAAGCAAAGCAACCGCCATGGCAGGTCCGATAGCAGATGCATCGGAAAGGTTGTTAAGCATGTTAACCAATCCAACAAGTGTTCCGATCATTCCCCATGCAGGTCCGAGTTCTGCCCATTTATCCCAGAACGAAATAGTCTTTTTATGCCTGTCCTCAAGACAGCTCAAATCTGTCTCAAGAATCCCTTTTACAAGTTCCGGGTCAGTACCGTCAACAACAAGCATGATTCCTTTTTTCAAGAAGGCATCCTCCTCGTTATTGGCAGCTTCCTCAAGTGCAAGAAGCCCTTCCTTACGGGCAACGTTTGAAAGATTGATGATATTGTTTATCATCGCCGTAGGGTCCTGGGCATCTCCTTTAAACTGAAGAGAGAAGCTCTTAAGTCCGGAAATAAAATCATTTAATTTAAATGAAGCAAGGGTTCCCGCTATGGAACCTCCCAATGTAATGATTACAGATGCTATATCAACATAACTCATCGGATCGGCACCGTTAGATACAATACCGAAGACAAGCATTACCGCACCTAATATCAATCCTGCAAGAGACGCTATGTCCAAGATTTCACCACCCAATTATCATCATTTAAGTTTATGTTTACTTAGTAATTATATGAAAATATACAAAAATAGACATAATAACTCATATAAATAATCTTACTAAATTTATTGGTACTTGTCTACTAATCTTTTAATATTTATTGTCAGTTTTTTTCAACATTTTGTATCTTTTATAAATTATACCACACGATTTAGACAAAAAAACAAGAAAGTACAGCTTGAAGCCATACTTTCTTGTTATAATACCTATTTCATTCAAAATCGATATATCAAATAATTATCTCTTAAGGTTTATAAGTTCCTCAAGAAGTGTATCAGATGTTGTTATTACTCTGGAGTTTGCCTGGAAACCTCTCTGTGTAACAATCATATCGGTAAATTCTGCGGAAAGATCAACGTTTGACATCTCAAGTTCTCCAGTTGTCATCTTACTTCCATCAGCTGTGATTTCAACACCGATTCCGTCAAATTCTCCGGAGTTCAAAGTTGTTCTGTAACAGCTTTCTCCAACCTTCTCAAGACCTGATGCATTGTTGAACTGTGCAACTGCTATCTGTCCCAAAAGAACTGTATTACCATTATCGTAAGATCCGTAAATTTTCCCATCGTTACTGATTGTTATACCGGTCATCGCTCCGAGCGCTTTACCAACACCGGTCACTCCATCGGTATCTCCGGCGTCAATTGAAAGAGTTGAGCTTCCACCGTTGTCATAATTCTTAGTCTGTGTAAAATCAACCGTGATATCCTCAAACATATCTCCCAAAGCAGACATATTAAGTGTAACTTGTCCTGTTCCTGCCTCATCAACATATGAGAATGTTCCGTCTGCAGTATCAAACTGAAGATAGAAAGCTGATGTATCTCTGTAAACTACAAGTTGTCCGGGGAAATTGGTCGTATCCCAAGCAGCGCTTGCGAGATCGGTTGCAGAAACATCAAACAAGTCCGTCAAAGTTCCGTTGTATGAAACTGTCGAAGACATTGTCGAATCAGTATAATAAGTATCACTGGTATAAGCATCATTTGTGATATCCATCGTTATAGGAACATAGACATTTGAATATGTCGTAGCATCAGTCTGTGAATAAACCGAATCAACCAAGTGATACCATCCTGCTGTAGTGATTGTGGTTCCGTCAGGTCCTGTATATGTGCCTGCCGAAATCATATCGTCCGTAATATATACGAAATCAGAATCGGAAGGTGAATACTTCTGTGACGGAAGTGTTACATTCTCTCCGAATATATCTGAGAGATTTCCCGTTGTGAGATACTCACTCAAAATCGAATTTCCGTCTGAGTCAAGTATATCAGCAACCTCCACCGCATATGTTCCCTGGTCACCGTTAACTTCTGTAACAGAGAATTTACAGGTATACTGATATCCCAGGCTGTCATAAAAATTTAAGTTCATGATATATCCGGTATCGCTGGTAACATTTGTATCATTCTTATCGATAACTCCGGCAACACTCGCATTAGTTGTAGCCTCAGGTGCAGAGGTAAGATTCTTCTCCTGCATTATTCTAAGGGCGGAAACAGTATCTTTCTGTATATTTCCGTTATCATCAACCTGCCATCCCATCAAAGTATATCCCGTAGATGTCATGCATAGGTTACCTGTTCCATCAATATAAAATGATCCGGCTCTTGTAAAAAGATTTTCAGATCCGTTATTTACTATAAAAAAGTTAGTGGAATTTGAATCTGTAAGTCTTATATCAAACGGATTACCTGTTGTCTGAGCTGCACCGGATGTTGTAATACTTACATTTGTAGCTGCAGCTGCGGTTCCAAGACCAATCTGTTTTGCATTGACGCCTCCAAGTCCGGATGTTGTGGCTCCGGATGCATTTGAAAGTGTCTGATACATTACTTCGGAAAAGGTTACCGAAGAAGACTTAAAAGCGACTGTGTTGACGTTCGCAATGTTGTTACCTATTACGTCCATCTTTGTCTGATGTGTCTTAAGTCCTGACACAGCAGAATACAATGATCTCATCATAATGAAAGTCCTCCATCTGACGAGCCGATTTGAATTTTGAATCCTTCTGTCGTTCGGGATTCATAAGCCTCCGTGAGGTCCGGCTATATTATTACGGCTCCGTCTATGTTTGTAAAAATATTATCGTCTGTACCTGTCTGATCCATTGCCGTCACAACCGTTTTGTTCGGTACATTGACTATAAATGCCATTGAATCAACTATTACCAGAGAATCATTTATGCCCTTTTCAGATGCCTTTGTAACTCCCTCATTGAGTCTGTCACTCTGTTCTTTTGAAAGAGAAATATTTCTCGACTCAAGTCTCATCGAAGCATGTTTTGAAAATTTTAACGGTTGATTTTCATAAGAAGCTTTCTTTAAAACCTCTACAAATGATTCATCGGCAGAAACTTCTGTTTTCTTAACCTCATTTTCGGTATTTAAATACTGTCCTCTTATCTGTTCAATGGATGAAAAATTCTTTGATATTTGATTCATAATCAATTCCTCCATCCGTGGATATCATATCAAATTAATCATCACTTGAAGATGTAGCCTCAGCCTGTGCCTTGAGTTCCGCCATCTTCTCTTCCAGTTTTTCAAGTGCTGTCACATAGCTTTCATCAACGAATCCCTTCTGGTAATCGCTCATTGCATCATATGCTGCTCTGGCTGCCGCAACAGCGCTCTCATCACTCAAAGTGAGCTGTGAAGCCGATGGAAGCTTGCCTACAAGTGTCGCGAAATCATTTGCGAGAGTCGTAGCTTCGTAATACTCATCATCAACTACTGTGTCAAGGTCTTCAATAGAATATAAGCTGTCATTTACGGAAAGATATGTCTCTCCTTCTTCATACATTACATAGTCAACTTTTCCATGAACATATGATGTAGAACCGGAAGAATCCGTAACCTCAAGTATTACCTCTTTTCCAACAAGATCATTTGCCATATTTGACTCGATTGTGGTCTCAAGATTCGTTGTTGCCTCAAGCTGTGAAAAAGTTGCAAGCTGCGCGATGTACTCAGTATTTGTAGTCGGCTCCAATGGATCCTGATATTTCATCTCCGCAACCAGAAGTTGCAAAAACGCATCCTTGTCAAGGTTGTTTGAACTGTCTGTCGACGATGATGAAGAGGATGAGCTTGAAGTGGCTGAAGCTGATGTATCTACCAGCTGACCATTGCTTACTACCTGTGTATATGCCATCTTTATCTCCTTTTATGCATGCATATCCATGCTATTTCCGTTGTCTCTCATGATGTTTGCTGCAAGTGCCTCGCTTTCGCTGAGTTCGACTTCCGCATCATCGAGATCGTTTACATTTAAGTTTCTTCTTGTCTGTGATCTTTGATTTGACTGTTCATTCTCATTGCTATTTTCGGAAAATCTTCCTTCAAGATTCTCTTCAAACGCATGGCTCGAAACCGTAACTTCGACAGCATCAACTTTTATACCCTGTTGATTGAGGTTTACTCTCAAATCCGCCAGCTGATTCTGTATAGCTTCTCTGACAGTCTCGTTCTGTGTCGTAATCTTTGCCGTAATATGTTCATCTTCCTGAACGACCTGCAATATCATCTTACCGAGATTTTCGGGATTCAACTGCATTTCGACAGATGAAAGGCTCTCCGTGTTCAAAACTCTTGCCTGAGTCACAATCTGTGAGATTATGTTCTCAGTATCAACGTAAGAAGCCTGTGTTGTAACATTTTCTGTTGCGGTCACATTATTTGTAGCATTTCCTTCTGTCACAACGGTAAAATCATTTCTCACAGCCGTATTGTTATTGGATGTGTTGCTCTTAAGATTCTCAAAGAAATCATTGTTGTCATCCTGATTAAAGGTTTCCTTGTTTTGATTTGAGTCGCCCTCAGATTCAGAGTTATTTCCCTTTGATTCAGTCACAATATCCTGTATCAGAGACTGCTCTTCTTCATCAGTTCCTGCATCAGCTGCCTGTTCCGTTTCTGTCTGCTGCGGGTTCTTCTCGTTGGTATTCTCTACAACATTGACATTCACTGCATCTTTTGAATCAGAAGTGTTCTCTTTAGAATTGACAACATCGCTTTGAATAGCTACAGTCTCCTCTGCAACATCCGAAACCATCTCCGGTTTTGCTGCCTCCTCTGTCGCAATATGAGCTTCATCTACAATCGTCTCATCAGCTACAGATTCATTTACATTTGCATCAGGCTTGACTGTGCTTTCAATGTTGTCTGTTACCTTCATCTCTTCCGGCGCTTCGGTCTGTTCAATCAGTCCGGCAAACTCTTTTAAAGATACATCATCGAGTTTTAAGTAACCTATAAGATTCTCGGCAAGTTCTTCAACACCCTGCATGAGTTCTCCGAAACCGTCTGTCGTCAAGAGTTCTCCAATGTTCATAGCTCCGGTTAGCTTCATTGCAAGCGAAGTCACATTTGTTGGGTCGAGAAGATCTGCATATGCAAGTCCAAGTTCAGCCATCGCTTCCTCGAGTTCCTCATCGGTGACGCCCAGTTTTTCTTTGATTAAATCGGCCGTCTTTTCCTCGAAGTCCGCAACCGCTTTTCTGTCCTCATCAGTGATCTTGTAATCGGATACTTCTTCCTTCTGAGCCAGCTTCTCGCTTTTTACCTTGCTGAATGTCTTTGAACCTTCAAAAACGTCGGACTCTCCGGAATAATTCTCCTCTTTTGAATAACCGTCAATCCTTTTTCCCGAAGCAGCTTCACTGCCACTCGGATTGTATCCGTTCATGAGATTCATAAAACTTGTGGTTATGCTTTCTTCCGACCCGTTTGAATTCTTTCCGATAGCCTTGCTCATCTCAACCTGCGCTATGGTATCCGAAACATTTCCAACAGTTGCCATCATATTCCTCCTTTCATAATTTATTTTTTATATAAGCTTTTTACTTATCAGGCTCCATAATTGCGGTAAGCTTTGCAACAACTTCTGAATCCATAACATTCATTATGTTTGCCCTCGATTCTGCATCCATAGCATTGAGTATCTTCGCCACAAGATCCAGATTGTTTGTCATTGTATCAAACACAGCGGCGGCAGCTTTCGGTTTCATGGAAGAATATGTCTTGACATAATCCTCAATCTCCTCGTCCGTCTGAATCTGTTCCAAAACTTGCTTGTACAATGTCTCCGCATTTTCAGGCTCTATGCTCTCATAAAAAGTCTTATATTCTTCTATATCGGGTGCTTGGTCAGAAAAAACAACCTCTTCGTCAAATTTCTGCTTCAAAGCTTCAAATTCTGCCTCATATGCCTTATATGCCGCCAGTTCAGTCTCCACCGCGGAAAGTTCCGCAAGCTGTGCGTCTTTCTCTGCGGACTCAGCCTTAAGATCCTCAACCTGTATCTCAAGTTCCTTTATACGATTTATTGCCTCTGCTATCGAGCTGTAAGGATACTCGGTGTCCTCAGTGGAATTCTGCTCAACAATCTCCTCCTCATCCTCAGGAAGTATCATGTTAAGATAAGGTACATCCTTAAGTATCGGCTTTAAAACAGTAGAGCCGAATCCTCCGACATCCCACCTTATCAACAGTGCAAGTATAGCTAACCATATGGCTATGATAACAAGAGTAACAACAAAAATGGCAATCTTGCTTCCTATACTGTCTTCATCGGCGCTCTCTATATCAGCGGGATCAACTCCTTTTGCAACGAGTTTAGCAATTCGCTTTTCCTCACGCTCTCTCTGCTTTTCTTCCTTTTTCTCAAGTTTTAGTTTCTTTTTTTCAAGCCGGGTAAGCTTTTTTCCTTCCTCGTTATCAGCGTCTTTTGCCATCTTTTCCTCTCACCTCTTAACCTATGCTTCATCCTCATCCGACAATTGGTATCTGTAGCTTACCAATTCATCGTTGATCTTGTTTTCCTCATATATAATCTCTTTCTTGAAGTTCTCAAATGCCTGTTCTTTAAGCTTTTCATATATCTTTCTCTCGGTCATGGCATCATTGAGTTTCTTCCTTGCAAGCTCCTGATTCTTCCTGGCTGTCTGCACTTCAATCATCTGAGCTCTTATCATGCTTTTCATGACATTTATCGAATTTCTGTTTGAAATAATTTCATTTACTTTTAAAGAACCGGATACAAGGTCCTTCGCCTTGTTCTCATACTCGATTCTTCTTGTCATTAGCACACGGAGTTTTTCTTCCTCCTCGTTCACTCTTGCCGTGGCCATGCCGTATGCCATTCTCTCCTGATTCTCCAGCTGTCTTTTTATTTTTAATATATTTTCCATTTTAAAAACAAATTTAGCCATGAATTACCTCTTATCAGTCGAAAAGTTTTTCCAGCAAATCAATCTCCTCATCAAGCCCGTACACATCCATAGTATCCTGTGTCAAAAAATCATTTACGGCGCCGATCTTTTCTATTGCAAAATCAATCTCCGGATTTGCTCCCTTTTTGTATGCCCCTATATTTATCAGATCTTCAGCATCATTATATGTGGCCAAAACATTTCTGAGTTTTCCTGCAGCAGCCTTGTGCTTCGGATCGACTATTGAACTCATACATCTTGAAATGCTTGCCATAACATCGATTGCAGGATAATGATTCTTTTGCGCCAGCGCACGCGATAACACAATATGTCCATCAAGAATACTTCTTGCAGTATCTGTGATAGGTTCATTGAAATCGTCACCGTCTACGAGAACAGTATAAAGTCCCGTGATAGAACCGACATCCGAGTTACCCGCTCTCTCCAAGAGCTTAGGCATCTCAGAATAAACACTAGGCGGATAGCCTCTTGTAACAGGAGGTTCGCCTGATGCAAGACCAATCTCTCTCTGGGCCATCGAAAAACGTGTCAAAGAATCCATCATAAGCAGCACGTCTTTTCCACGATCTCTGAAATATTCGGCTATAGCTGTAGCCGTCTTCGCGGCTTTGTTTCTTATCAATGCAGGTTTGTCGGAGGTTGCGACAACAACGACCGATCTTTTCATTCCCTCGGGGCCAAGATCTCTCTCTATAAACTCTCTAACCTCTCTGCCTCGCTCTCCTATAAGAGCGATAACATTGATGTCTGCTTTTGTATTTCTGGCAAACATTCCGAGAAGCGTACTCTTTCCCACACCGGATCCGGCAAATATACCGATTCTCTGACCTTTTCCAAGAGTGATTGTGGAGTCAACCGCCTTTACTCCAAGAGGCAATATCTCATCAATGATCTTTCTCTTCATAGGATCGGGTGGCGGTGCATCAACCGGCATACTGACACGTGCGTTAAACTCGAAATCATCCTCGATTCTTCCTATACCGTCAACCGTGTGTCCAAGCAATTCTTCTGACGTTAAAACAGCTAAAGGATGTCCCGTGTTAACCACAGTACACCCTACTCCGACTCCGTCTATTTCATCCAGAGGCATCAGAAGTACAGAGCTGTCTCTGAATCCGACCACCTCGGCCATTATGTATTTGTCCTCATCTGAACTCACAATAATCTTGCAAAGATCGTTCATCTTTGCCTGTGGTCCCATACTTTCTATAGTCAATCCGACAATCTTTATAACCTTTCCGTTTCTGTTAAAAAAGGTTTTGTCGGCTATAGTTTTATATTTTTCCAAATCATAGGTTTGAAGCATTAAACCACCTCATTAAACAAGCGATTTTAAATCTCTTATGAGATTGTCAAGCTGCGCGCCAAAGCCACATTCAAAAACACCGGTATCAGTGACTATAGTACATTGATCTTCCGATATAGTCGGATCTGAAACTATGTCCAGCTTTATTCCCTCTCCGACCTTTTCAATAATCTCATCCTTGTGATTATCGACATAATCTTTCTGATTCTCGCAAACATGTATCTCAAAGCTAGTGGCTTTTTCTATATTCATGATCGAATTCTGAATAAGATAGAGAAGCAAATCTCTCTTCCCTGAAAACTGCACACGAAAAACTTTGTCTATAACACCTAAAATGGTGTCCAAGAGCTGCGGTTCCAAATCCGACATCTCCTGCTCATACTTGGCATCAAGTTCGGCTTCTCTTCCCTCAAGCTCGGCGAGACGATCGTCAAACTCTTTTGAGCCGTTCTCATATCCGTCGCTGTAGCCGGCATCTCTTCCTTCCGCCAATCCTTTCTCATAAGCTTCGCTTTTTATCTGATCTGTACGCGCTTTCGCATCGGCAACAAGCTTTTCAGCTGTCTCTCTCGCCTCATTTATAATCTTCTCAGCCTCATCATTTGCCTGTTCCTTCGACATGACATTGGTCACATCTTCCGCCACATCTGAATTGTTTTCTTCCTCTTGCTCCACAAGTTTATCCTTGTACATCTTGTAAAGCATCTCATCCAAAACTGCATTTGAATTTATAACTCTGACAGGCCTTCCGGATTTATCTGTAGGTATATTATTCTTATTATGCAATAATCTCATCTCCTCCGCCTCGTGAAATTACGATTTCTGAAGCATCCTCGAGACGTCTTATGACATTTACTATCTTCTGCTGAGCTTCCTCTACGTCCTTCATACGTACAGGTCCCATGAATTCCATATCCTCTTTTATCATCTCTGCAAGACGTTTTGAAAGGTTCTTCAATATTGCATTCTGAACCTCCTCGTTTGCACCCTTCAATGCAATAGAAAGATCCGAGTTCTCCACATCTCTCAATACCCTCTGTATAGCACGATCGTCCAGCAAAAGAATATCCTCGAACACGAACATCTTCTTTCTGATTTCGTCGGCGAGCTCCGGAACCTCGATTTCGAGAGATTCCATAATATGTTTCTCCGTAGAACGGTCTACTGTATTCAAAATATTTACAACCGAATCCACACCACCGACGATTGTGTAATCCTGGTTGATAAGTGAAGAAAGTTTTCTTTCCAATACCGACTCAACCTCTTTTATAACATCCGGGGATGTTCTGTCCATAGTAGCAATTCTCTTTGCGACATCAGCCTGAACTTCCGGCATAAGAGATCCAAGAATCATAGCCGCCTGGTTTGCAGGAAGATATGACAAGATCATGGCTATCGTCTGTGGATGCTCGTCCTGGATAAAGTTCAATATCTGAGCCGGATCTGTCTTTCTTATAAACTCGAAAGGACGTACCTGCAATGAAGCGGTAAGTTTTGCAAGAACTCCCTGTGCTTTCTCCGAACCGAGAGATTTCTCGAGAAGTTCTTTGGCATATCCGATACCACCTTCTGCAATATACTGCTGGGCGAGACATACCTGATAAAACTCATTGAGTATTTCCTCCTTTACCTGAGGAGATACACTACGGGTATTTGCTATTTCCAGTGTCAATTCTTCAATTTCTTCTTCTTTAAGATGTTTGAAGATATCCGCCGACCTCTCAGGTCCCAATGCAATCAGCAAAACAGCGGCCTTCTGCAATCCTGTAAGTTCCTCAGTTGCCATCTCTCAATTACTCCCACTCTTCGTTCAACCAGTTTCTCAAAAGCGAAGCAGCCGCTTCCGGATTCTCCTGTACAAAATTTTCTATAAGTACCCTTGTTTCGGACTTCTCGGTGTAACCGATATCCTCCAGGGACTCCTCCTCATTTTCTCTCGTTGCCTCAAGAAGGTTTTCAACCGAAAGTTCCGGTTCAACCTCTGCAGTCTCAACACGTCTCGTACTTCTGAATACAACAAATCCGAGAAGGGCGAAAATCAATATCGCAAGTGCTAGTTGCAAATAATCTGTCAGTTCTCTTGCAGTGCTTGTAGAATACTTAAATACCGGACTGTCATAGGCAATAATTGATATATTGTCTGTGGATATACCGGTCGCGTTCGAGACCATCGCATACAAATCCTCATCGACCTCGGTTCTTACTCTGTCGGAGTTTGCAGCAATGTATTCGTCAAAAGTCATATCATCCAGCGCACCGGATGCTTTCAAAGTATCTTCATCATATACAACATAACTTGTTGCTACGACGGATATCGATGATGTTTCATAATCTACCGTTCCACCGTTACTCTCTTTTTGAGTAATTTCTTCGCTCGGTACATAATCGCTGTTTGTTTCCGTCACAGATGAAGATGTAACCGTATCATCTTCTACAACATATGTCGTATCATTATTTGAGTCGGTACCCGGTGTTCCGCCTGTTCCACCCGTGCTCTCCGATTCATATGTGCTTTGGCTGTCCAAATATCCCTGAGTCTGACCATCATCAACGTAATAATGGTGATTTGTATATGTTGTTGCATCAAAATCCATAACCAGATTCAATCCAACCTCAACATTGTCATACACATCAGTGCCAAGCATTACATCTTTAACTTCACTCTTTACAAGATTTTCCGTTTTTTGTCTGAGTGTAAGCTGAGAATTCGCAGTCCCTACAGAAGTGGTTTCATCACCACCAGAAAAAAGAACATTTCCGTTGGAATCAAGTATAAGAATATTCTTCGTATCCTCATTTCCAACTTCCGTAGCGACAAACTTTGCAATACCCGCAGCCTGCTCACTGTCCATATCCGATGAGAGTGTCAAGATAATACTTGCGTATGAATCCTTATCTCTCTGAATTATTGTTCCGTCATCTTCCGGGATTGAAAGCGAAACAGATGCGCTCTCAACATTGCTTATGGTCGAGAGCTGCTCGGCAAATTTGCTTTCCAGATAAGCCTGATACTTCTTTGTCTTGTCAGACTCGGTGGATGAGAATCCCCCATCAAAAACATTGTCGATATCATAGCCTTCGGTAGCTATCTCATTGGAGCCGAGAAGAATAGATGCATCTGCCTCGTTTTCCGTTCTGACGGAAAATGTCATTCCGTCACTCGACACCTCATACGGGATAGAATTGTCCTCAAGCAGTGATTTTACACTCGATGCCTCAGTGGCATTATTGCAAGTCACAATAGGTACATATGTCGGTCTTGAGACAACCACACCAAGTATTACAAGAGTGGTGGCAAATACACCGACAACACTCACCAAAAGTATCTTCTGGCGCATTGTAAACTTATTCCACCATTCAAGAACTCTGTTTATAATATTTTGTATTCTCTCAGGCATGTCTAACTTTCCCCATTCCTAAATAAAACAAAAATCAATTACATCTGCATATTCATAATATTGTTGTATGCTTCCAGCGTTCTGTCTCTGACAGCAACCGTATATTGAAGCGCAATATTTGCTTTCTGCTGTGCTATGGTCAAATCATGTGTGCTGGTCGACTCTCCGAGTGCGAACTGTATCTCAGCCTGCTCGGCAGCATTCTGATAATCATTTGTGTCATTGATCAGCTTCATGGATGACTCCAAGACGGAAGCGAACTCTGTCTCATCTGCTACCGTTGTATACGGATTGTTCTCGGCAGCCTGTTTTATATAATTTGACGAAACATTGGTCAACGCGCTAATATCCATGTTTTTTCACCTCAAAAAATGTTTTCTAATGATACTAATAATATTAATTACTGGTTACCAATATTCAGTCCCGCGCTTGCTATAGCTTTACTCGTGTTGAAAGCCGTGACATTGGCTTCATAAGCTCTGCTCGCATCTATAAGATTGGTCATTTCAGTAACAATATTTACATTCGGATATGTCACATACCCGTTCTCATCCGCATCAGGATGGGAAGGATCGTATTCCATGATATAATCCGTCTCTGTATCTTCATAAACTTTGGAAACCTTTACGCCGTTTCCCTCATAGCCTCTTATGGCTCCCTGAAGTACATCAGCAAAATTGCTCTGAGTCTTCTCTGAAAAAATAACGGCCTTTCTTGTATACGGAGTACCGTCCTCCGTTCTTGTTGTATTTACATTTGCAACGTTCTCCGCAATAATATCTGTTCTGAATCTCTCTGCGGTCATTCCGGATGCACTTATATCAAATGATTGAAATAATCCCATATTTTATACCTCCGATCGATTAGCTTATAACAGATTTGAGTCTGTTGAGTTCGTTCGTCAAACTGTTGCTGATAGCGTTATATCTCAGCTGTTCGCTTGCCAGCTCAACATTCTCGGTATCTATATCAACATTGTTCTTGTCTTCTCTGTATGAGAATCCGGCATAATCCGTATAGGTCTCCGCCTCAAGATTGTTAAGGTTCGTATTCTTGATTTTATCATCGAGAGTGACATATTGTGATTTCCCAAGTTCTTGTTTAAGTGTGCTCTCAAAGTCCAGATCCTGTCTCTTGTACCCCGGTGTATCTACGTTAGCGATATTATTTGTGATTAACTGTTCTCTTTTCCAGCTTGCATCTGCGGCCTTATCCAGCACATCGATATAATCGTAAGCATGTGAATTAATCATTTCGCATTTCCTTTCTAAAAAAAGACATAAAACCCCATATATATTTTTATTATAAAGAATCTCTAAAAAAACACAAGATTTTTTTACCAAATATGGTGTTTTTTAGAGGAATTCAACACAATATATCGGCTTTTAACACTTATTACCGTCATATGATAACAAAAAGGGATTTACAAATCTGTAAATCCCTTACTAAATCTTAAATCCTTTTGTTATTCTGTTTTTTTATCTTATCAAGTTCGTCAAATACCACATCGTTAAGTACTTTGATGTAGGTTCCTTTCATACCGGACGACCTCGATTCGATTACTCCCGCACTCTCAAACTTCCTAAGTGCATTCACAATAACCGATCTCGTTATCCCGACCCTGTCGGCTATCTTGCTCGCAACAAGAATACCTTCTTTTCCGTCGAGTTCATCGAAAATATGTATAATGGCTTCAAGCTCCGAGAACGAAAGTGTGTTTATAGCGGACTTTACAATCTGTATCTTTCTTGTCTCCTCCGCATTTTCTTCGTTTACCGATCTCATCATCTCAAGACCTACAACAGCTGTTCCATACTCACAAAGAATAATATCATCGATGTCATACTGATTGTCAAATCTGTATACGAACAATGTACCAAGTCTCTCTCCCGCTATATCTATAGGAGTGATAATAGCCTGATATCTTTTTATATCGCCCTCAAATCCGAGGGTCTCGAGATTGACATTCTCTTTTGTTGACAGAATCCCCAATAATCTTTCGTTCAACATTGAATCGATAAACCCACCGACCTCGTCGACAATCATCTCTTTAATCGGGGTTGTGCCTTTAAAGATACTGCTTCCAAGCACCTTACCCTTCTTGCTGATGACAAGAATATTTGAATCGAGAATTCCCGTCATCACATCGCAGATATCATTAAAAACAACTTTTGTCGAATTGTTATTATGTAAAAGCTTGTTGATTTTCCTGGTCTTATCCAATAATTGTACGCTCATCTTGTCCTCCTATTTTATTCAATAATAGAATTGTAACACGTTTTCTGAAAATTTCAATATTTTCAAAAAGATTTACGTATAATTCGGCAATTTTCACATATTAACAACAGTTGAAAGATTATTCCTAATTTTCTTTCTCAGGCTTTGCATGGTATCCGCACTGGTCATTTGCGCATACATTTATCTTTCCTTTTCTGACCATATAAGAACCGCATTTAGGGCATTTTTCCTTGACAGGTCTCTGCCATGACATAAAATCACAGTCCGGATTGTCGATACATCCGTAGTAGAGTCTGCCTTTTCTGGTCTTCTTTAAGACAATATCCTTTCCGCATTTAGGACACTCTACACCAATCTTCTCATAGTATGGTTTTGTATTCCTACACTCAGGGAATCCCGGGCAGGCCAAAAACTTACCGTGCGGTCCGTATTTGATTACCATATTTCTGCCGCACTCTTCACAAATCACATCTGTGACCTCATCGTGAATCTCGACTTTTTCAAGTTCTTCCTCAGCCTTGTCGACCGCAGCTTTGAGATCCGGATAGAAGTTTCTTACTATCATCTTCCAGTCGACGGTTCCCTCCTCTACCTTGTCGAGAAGTGACTCCATGTTTGCCGTAAAGCTTGCATCCACGATCTGTGGGAAAGAATCCTTCATTATGTCGTTAACAACCTGTCCAAGCTCTGTCACAAATATATTTTTTCCTTCTTTGACAATATAATGTCTTCCGAGGAGAAGTGAAACGGTCGGAGAATACGTACTTGGTCTTCCTACTCCGAGTTCCTCCATAGTCTTTACGAGGGATGCCTCGGTAAAGTGCGGTGAAGGCTGTGTAAAATGCTGTTTGCAATCAATATTGTCAAGTGCAAGCTTTGAATTCTCATCAAGGCTCTTTATCATAGTATTTGAACTTTTCCCATCAGTGTCATCCGACTCGTTATAAACCGAGAGAAATCCTTCAAATAAGAGTTTCTGTGCAGAAGTACTCAATTTGTATTTTCCGGCTCCGACATGTATGGATGTTGTCTCAAACACTGCCGGACTCATCTGACTTGCCATAAATCTCTGCCAGATAAGCTGATACAGTCTAAACTGATCTCTGCTTAAAGACTCCTTTACGATAACCGGAGTTCTCGCAATATCGGAAGGTCTTATGGCCTCATGCGCATCCTGTATTCTTCCTTCTGAAGCCGCTTTTACGTTCTTGTTTCCGACATAGTTCTCACCGTAGTGCTCTTCTATATAGCTTGAAGCAGAGGTCTTTGCCTCATCCGAAACTCTCACGGAATCAGTACGTAGATAAGTGATGAGACCTACGGTTCCCATTCCCTTTACCTCAACTCCTTCATAGAGCTGCTGTGCAATACGCATAGTCTTCTGGATTGAAAAATTGAGTTTTGCAGAAGCTTCCTGCTGTAAAGTACTTGTCGTAAAAGGAAGCGGAGATTTTCTGACCTTCTCTCCTTTTTTTACGTCAAGCACGGAAAATTCACTTTTTTTCAGTGCTTTTTCTATCTCTTCTGCGGTCTTTTTATCCGGAATCAGAAGTTTTCCGTTCTCATCTCCGGTAAGTTTTGCAGTCAGAGTCTTTTTTTCTCCTTCGACAAGAAGTTCAACCTCTATAGTCCAATACTCTTCCGGTATGAACGCGTTTATCTCATCTTCCCTGTCGCAAATAAGTCTTAAAGTAACCGACTGAACTCTTCCGGCGCTAAGTCCTCTCTTTACCTTTGCCCACAAAAGCGGTGAAATCTTGTAACCAACCATACGGTCTAAGACACGTCTCGCCTGCTGTGCATCTACAAGATCGTAATCAATATTTCTTTGAGCTTTGAGTGACGCCGTGACAGCGCTCTTTGTGATCTCGTTAAAAGTTATTCTGGAAGCCTTGGAGTCATCGAGTTTCAATGCCTCATACAAATGCCATGAAATTGCTTCTCCCTCGCGGTCAGGGTCAGTTGCGAGGTATACATGATCCGCCTTTTTTACTTCTTTACGAAGTCCGGCAAGTATATCTCCTTTTCCCCTTATCGTTATGTACTTCGGTGTGAAATCATTGTCAACATCAACTCCGAGCTGACTCTTCGGCAGATCTCTCACATGTCCGTTTGAGGCCATTACCTCATAATTTTTTCCCAAAAATTTTTTTATTGTTTTTACTTTTGCAGGTGACTCCACAATAACCAGATATTTGCGCATCATATTCTCCTATAATAATTCTTGAAGCACTCCGTGACATACCCCTTTTTTATAAGTGACGAAAGCGCATTCAAAGCAGCCTCCCTTTCCAGGTTTGCCTCTTTGTATATTATTTCAAGATTTTTTTCATGTAAATCCAAAACACTATACAACATCAATTCTTCTTTTTCAAGGTATTTTTCCTTTGGAGAATCTTTATCAATGGAAGATTTGCAGTCCAGATTTAGGTCTTTAAGAAGACTTTCTATATCGGTAATGATGCCTGCGCCCTGCTTAATTAAGGCATTTGTTCCGGCACTTAATGCATCATCTACCCTGCCCGGCAATGCATATATATCTTTCCCTTGATCAAGTGCAAGATCAGCCGTAATAAGCGAACCGCTTTTTTCTTTCGCCTCAATCAAAATGACCGCATCACTCAACCCGCTTATAATTCTGTTCCTCTGTGGAAAGAGGCCCGGTTTCGGTGCCGTTTTCGGAAAATATTCAGAAACAGCACATCCATTATCAATTATTTCATTATAAAGTAGTGCATTCTTTTCAGGGTATATTATATCCGGTCCATTCCCCAAAACCGCTATTGTCTTGCCACATCCTTTGAGCGCTCCCCAGTGCGCTGCGGCATCAATGCCGTAGGCCATTCCGCTTACGATTACACATCCGTTCTCGGCCAGTGCTCTGGCAATCTTTAACGCATATGTTCTCCCGTACTCATCGCACATTCTTGCACCTACAACAGATATGATTTTTTTGTTATCAAATACATTTTCGCCGATGTAATACAGAGCATAGGGCGGATCATATATATTCTTAAGTTTCTTCGGATAATCACAATCGTCAATTGTTGTAATCTTAACTTTTCCTTTTTCAAAAACCTCAAAAAGCCGTTCTGCGCCATCTTTTGCTCCATCATCGTACATTGCCTTCTTCTGTTTGTCTTTCAGCCAAATGATATCCTCTATATCTTTTTTTGACATAAAAAATACTTCTTTTGCACTACCGGCATATTCGGTTAATTTTATTTTGTTGGCCCTGCCCAAACCCTTTATATTGTCAAGCCAAATTTTGTATTTTACAGATTCTTCTCCCATTCCTTTTTATCTATACTCCTATAACAAATCGCCTCATTCAGATGAACTGTCTCTATATCGTTTTTCCCCTCGACATCAGCTATAGTCCTCGCCACCTTCAATATCTTGTGATATGACCTTGCGGAAATATTCAACCTCTCATACATCTCTTTCATATGGACCATTTGCTTTGATGTAAGGCATACAAACTCATCCATTCTGCCTGCAGGAATCTCACTGTTAAATGAGAACTCCTCTCTTTTATATCTCTCGTTCTGTATTGCGACTGCCTCATCAACCCTTTTTCTAATGTCATTTGAGGACTCATTCTCTCTCTTCTCGGCTATCTCTCTATAATTTAACCTCGGTGCTTCAACCGTTACATCGATGCGATCCAAGAGTGGCTGTGATATTCTCCCCATGTAACGATTTATCGAAGTTCTCGTACAATTGCATATATTTCTGTCCGGAAAGAATCCGCAAGAGCATGGATTCATTGCTGCAACCAGCATAAAATCGGCCGGAAAAACAAAAGTTCCGGATGCCCTTACTATTTTTATATATTTATCCTCCAACGGTTCCCTTAAGGTTTCCAAAACATTCATATTGTATTCCGCAAGTTCGTCCAAAAAAAGAACACCCTTATTTGCCAAGGAGATCTCCCCTGGTTTTGGAACCACGCCTCCTCCGGAGAGTCCTTTTGCCGTCACCGTGTGGTGAGGCGATCTGTACGGACGCTCATAAAGCGAATTCAATCTTTTGTCGAAATCACCCGATGCGCTATATACAAGCGCAACATCCAACATTTCATTTTCATTCATGGACGGAAGAATTCCCGGTATACATCTTGCGGCAAACGATTTCCCGCTTCCCGGAGGGCCAACCATAAGCATATTGTGCCTTCCGGAGACCGCAATCTCACAAGCCCTTCTGACGCCTTTTTGACCGTTCATATCCTTGAAATCATACCTGCAGAATGTTCCCGTGGTTTTTGGTGTTTTTCCCCCGGTCTCGTTCTTCATTTCATTGAAATTGATAATTTCCGTGAGTGTCTCTGCCGTGTATATATTGATATCCGAGACCATCAAGGCCTCATCTTTGTTTGCTCGCGGAAGAAGACATTTTTTAAATCCTTCTTTTTTTGCTTTCAAAACAATAGACAGCACTCCGTTCACGGGCAGAATCCGACCGTCCAATGACAGTTCGCCTACCACTATGCAATCATTAAACAGTGATATGTCAATCACTCCCATGGCGCAGAGCAAGGCCACTGCAACCGGTAGGTCGAAACCAGATCCGCTCTTTTTTATTCCTCCCGGTGATAGATTCACCGTTATTCTCTTCGGGGGTAACCGATATCCGCAGTTTCTTAATGCGGTCCTGACTTTTTCCCTGGCCTCTTTCACCTCGGTGCCTAAAAAACCGACCATATCAAAAACAGGCAGCCCGTCATTGACATCCGCCTCAACTTCCACACCAATGCTTTCTATGCCGAATAAAGCAGCCGTATGGATTTTACTGTACAATATGTACTCCTTTCCAAAAGGATTTATAATTGGGATTTATTACAGAAAAAAATAAGATGATAGTATATTATCATACTTTCATCTTATTTTTAAGTCTTCTCAAAATATTATTTTTTTAACACCACAGTCTTTATATATCTGAAAGTTTCATCCTCACCTTTATCTTTTAACATTGTAAGGAGTGTCTCAAGAAGCGCTCTGCACTCAGGATGTAATATGTGATTGTTCTTGCCTCTCTCATAGTATTCATAAGGTGAAGCATCCGTATATTTATCCTTCAGATAGGTTTTTGAAGCCGACATTCTGTCTATAAACATTTCGACAACATATTTGTCCGGCATTCTCATCCCGACCATACCTTCATGTTCTTTTGAATAATCAATCCAATATTCCAGATGATGTTTGTTTCTTCCTTTGTGGTGAAGCCATGCGCTGGAATAGCCCTTCACCCTTCTCTCCTCGTTGTTCGGACTCATATTTCCTTGAAAATACAAGCATCCGGGAATAAACTCAGTCGGGGAGAACTTTGACATATCATGAAAAAGTCCCTGCCTGTACAATCCAACCCTAAAACAGCCCTGTCTGACAAGCTTTTTGTGATGGAGAATAGTCTTCAAATGTCCGATTATATTCACTGTTATTACTCCTGTTTACTCACTTACCAACAAAACAATTGAGTTCGGCGCAATCTGTATGCCTCCCTTATGCAAATCGGATTCTACGATTTCAAAAGGGCTTAGACAATTTGTATCCATAACTTTGCGCCAACCTTTTTTCCCGGGTATCGGCGGAAGCGCCAGTTTTGTAAGGCTGTTGGAAAAATTGAAAGCCATATATACATTATCCTTCTCTCCACAGAATTCACCGCAGTAGCATACTCCTGCTTCCATGGAGTTCCAGGCTATATTATTTAGCCAGGCATCAGTGCCATGAAGGGAAATGTCCGGCATACCGCAATTCATCGAATCTTTAAACATCATAGGCACCGGCCTTCTGATCATCTTATGATCCTTTCTGAATTTTAAAATGCCGGTTGTAAAATCCTTTATCTGTTCCGCGGTCTTATTTTTTTTCCAGTTGACCCAACCAATTTCATTGTCCTGGCAATAAGCATTGTTATTTCCATTCTGTGAATTGCCCCTCTCATCTCCTGCTAAGAACATAGGAATTCCCTGGGAGAGAGCCATTAGAGAAATTGCATTATAAATGCACTTCATTCTCTTTGTAGATACGGCCTTTTTTCTTGTATCTCCTTCAATTCCACAGTTTGTGCTGAAGTTGAAGTCATTTCCGTCGCGGTTGTACTCACCGTTATCCTCATTGTGCTTCATCGCATAGGAAAACAAGTCTTTCAAAGTGAATCCGTTATGATATGTAATATAATTTACAAATCCCGTCTTCTCACCCTGTTTCTTTATCTGAGTGAAGGCTTCACTCATATTTGCCTGTCTTGTCGCAATCACTTTTCTCATGACATACATGAACTCTTCGTTTTGAATAAAAAGTCTGTTGTACAAGTCATTTTCTATCTGCTCATCGGTAAAATAATCTTTAAAGAAATAGGTTTTTTTCAAAATTGGATCCGAAAGAAGGATATCTGTATTTATACCTTCTCCTAATAATGTAAATCCATCTATCTTATATTCGCATACCCAGTATCTCATGGCGTCTGCGACCATAACTGCGCTTACGCTTCTGTCTGCAAACATATCCATGACAACCATAATCCCGGCATCATGGCACTCCTTTATCAATGATTTAAGCTCACTCTCCGCATCTTTTGATTGTGAAAATGATGCTTTTGGAGCAAAATAATAACCTCCGTCATAGCCCCACATATTTACACGTGGTTCTCTTAAAGATACATCGTTAGGATAATACATATCGCTCTCTCTGACTGTCCATCCTTCGGCCGGACTGCAGTCATCCTGCGGTATCCATTCCTCAAATTCGTAGATAGGCATAAGTGAGAGTACATTGATTCCAAGGCTTTTAAGGTAAGGTATTTTTTTGATAAGGCCGGCAAAAGTCCCCCTGTCGCTTCCTTTTTCCGCTGCAGTAAAACTTCTGACGTTGAGATGGTACATTACCATATCCTCTTTTTTTAGATGAAGGGTTTTTGTCTCTGCAGGATGATGCCAATGGAATCCTGCAAACAAATAATTGGATCTGTCTTTTTTCTTTATGATCTGAAGTCTGTTTTCATCGGCCCATTTCTCTCTGCCATATACAATACGTGCACATGGATCCATGAATATCTCATCATTTACGCTGAACAGATAGCCGTATTTCATAACATCAATTCCCTCGATGCTTACACAGCACAGATCTCCGATTATATACTCCTCGTCAATAGGAATACGTTTTTCAATCTCTCCACTCTCTATAGAGACTAAAAGTATCTCACAGCTTACCAGCGGTGTGTTACCGGATTTCTTTCCTCTGACAACAGAAGTGTCAAAGCAAAAATTAAATCCTCCGTCAATAAAATTCACTCCGGGTATATTGAATTTTCCCTGACCTATTCTTAATTCCATCTATTTCCACCTTCTCAAACCTAAAAACTCAAAAGTCATTATATCATTCTTTTAAATAAAATTAACATAAAGTTGACTTTTTAAGCCTTCGTTTTTATAATTCCATTAAATTTATCATTTACAAGGGAGTTTAACCAATGGAAAAATACACTGATGACGAAGATATAATGGTAACCGTTGAACTCGATGACGGAACCGAGGTTGACTGTGATATTCTGACAATCTTTACCGTGAATGAGCGCGATTACATAGTTCTCATCCCGTTGGATGCAGACGGAAATCACAATGCCGAAGGCGAGGTATTCCTCTACAGATACAGCGAAGACAAAGAAGGCAACCCAACCCTCGACAATATTGAGACTGATGAAGAATATGAAGCTGTGGAGGAGCGCTTCGACGAATGGCTCGACAGTTCATATTTCGAAGAACTATAAAATACAGGTTTCTTTACGCCATATCCATTTCATAAAGGAACTGCGAGTCATCGGCTTCTTTTCCATGTATTTTTTTTGCAGAGAGAAGGTAAAGTTCCGATATTGCTCGTGTCATACCAACATACAACATACGCCGTTCCTCCTCAATATCTTCGGGGAGAACGGCTTTTTTGTAAGGAATCACATCCTCATTCATATCTATGATGAACACCTTTTCAAACTCAAGTCCTTTCGCAGAGTGAAAAGTCAAAAGAGAAACCCCATCGGTGTTTGGGTTCATCTCTTTATTTTTTTTCTGAATATCTTTGAATTCAACGATATGTTCAAGCCATTTCTCATAAGTATCAAAAGGTTTCGCACTCTCCGTAAGTTCATCAAGAGTATCAAACAGCTCATCCTTGTTTATATGTCTGAACGTTGCATACTCCTTGATAAATTCATCATAACCGACAGATTTTCTTATATAATTTACAGCCGCAAAAGGACTGAGTTTTTTTATGAATTTTAAGTCTTTTTGTAAATCTTCTATCCTCTTTTCTATCCACGGTTGCTCGCTGTAGAAAGCCTGCCATACATCAAAAGCAACCTCGGAATACTCAAGGCTCTCCCTCGAAATATATCTCTTAGGTCTGTTTATTATAAGCAAAAAATCTTCCCGTTTTCTCGAACCGTGAGCAATATCCATGTAAGCAAAAATGTCTTTTGCCATCCAATGATCGTATATTGAAGGAAAACTGTCCCTCATCTGAAAGGTTATATTATATTCTGTAAACTTCTCTGCTATAAGTCTGCATCCTGTATTGACCCTGAAAAGCACGGCAACATTATTCAAATCAATCCCGTCATCTTCATACTCTCTCAACTTTTTGATTATAAAATCGCTCTCTTTCCACTGATCCTCAAATAATCTACGTACAACCCTTCCCCCCTGATTCCGGGATATAATATCCTTTTCATATCTGGCACTGTTTTGGGATATAAGCTGCATTGCCACATCTGTAATATTCTCCGGGCATCTGTAATTCACAGAGAGATTCACTGTTTTCAAGTTTTTGAAATCATCTTTTATATTGAGCATGATTTTAGGATCTGCGCCCCTGAATCTGTATATTGACTGATCGTCATCGCCGACCATAAAAAGATTCGCGCGTTTTCCTGCGAGCATCAGTGCAATATCATATTGAACCTTGTTCACATCCTGAAATTCATCTATAAGAATATACTCAAACTTTCTCTGCCACATTGCCAATATATCCTTTCGCATATCAAAAAGCTCATATGTAAAAGTCAGCATATCGTCAAAGTCAATCTTGTTTGTACGTCTGAGAGCCTTGTCATAACCTACATAAAGCCTTCTGAACTCATCCGTACCGCAACTTGTCGAATAATAATTTGACAGTTCAATCCCTGTATTTTTGATCAAAGAAATCTCGGAAAAAATGTTTCCGATAAAATCATTCTCATCTTCATATTCCAATTTAAGCTGTCTTATAAGATTTTTCATGATAAAAAATCTTTCATCTTCACGAATGATATTCTCAGCTGTATATCCGTATGCGTTTTTGAGTATCATAAAAAAAACTGCATGAAAAGTACCAAAGGTAACTCCTCTACAGTCAGGATTCATAGTGAGAAAACGATCTCTCATCTCACCCGCAGCAGTACGTGTGAATGTGATTACAAGTATTTTCCCGGGTGAAACTTTGTATTCATTTATCAGATTCTCAACTCTTTTTGTGACCACGAAAGTCTTCCCGCTTCCCGGTCCGGCAAGAACAAGCATGGGGCCTTCCCCATGCCTTATAGCCTTAAGCTGAGATTTATCCGGTATATTCAATCCTAATCCCTCGCAATTTCCAGTTTATCCAAAGACTCAACAATTGATCTGAGTTCATCTGTCGCAGTCTCTTCATCCTGCAGAAGCTCATCTATCTCTGCTCTCTGCTTATTTATATTATCTTTGTTGTAAGCTACTCTCTCTCTTAATTTTTGTCTCCTCAGTATCCAGTTATGTTTTACCTCAACCATCTCTTTCTTGTTAACCAGTGCCTCCGCCTGATGCACCCATATCTGAGGGTCATGTATATTATGCTTTTTGAGTTCTTTTACCAGCCTTCCGGCATAATATTCCATATCAAAGTCCATATCCGACAACTTATTTCTCTCTTTAGTAGCAAGAAGATACTGCTCCCACATATAATTCAACTCATAAGAATTGTGAACCTTAAACTTCTCGCAGGAATAATCTACGGCATTTTTGACATTCACATATTTAAAAGTGAGCTTATTGTTGAGCGTTATGGCATAATTTGCATTCACATGCGCCTGAACAATCTCCGTTGAATTGTTTTGCATCCTGACAAATATAAGTACCCCTGCAAGACAAAAAATAAATGTTACAATCATCCAAGCAAGAGACATATCTATCTCCAGTGCAAATTGTACAAAGCTCAAAAATATGAGGGCAACAGCAAAAAGACCAATAAGAATATAACTGGCATATTTCAGAATTGTCTGCTGTCTTTCCAGAGAACTCTTAAGATAATTCCATCTGGTCTTCTCCGCCTCGAGATACTGCATATCTCTCTTGACCGTATTCTCCCAAGTCTCGTTCTCCCGTAGTCTTCTTATTGCATCCGGGATGTCCTCCTCATTTATCTGCATTATCTTGTAGGTGGCCTCATCGATGTTGACCTTTGATTTTCTGACCATATCGGCCCTTGATTTCTCTAGGCTTACTATTCCGTCCGCAAGATGTGCAATGGCTTTCTTGTCACTTTTAGGCAATTCGTCAAGGACTGAGATGTCATTAATATATTGCGTGACAAGTCTGTATTCACTGAGTTCCTGCTCCATCTCCTTGTTTGCCTCAAGTATCTGCTCACATCTCTGAAAGACGTAATGCTGAACCTTATGCGGATCATTTCTGTCCTCGGGAGAAAGATAGAGGGAATCGATTTCCTCATCAAGATCGATTGTAGGTTGTTTCTTTTTTCTTCTAAAGAAAAACATATGCCTTCCTTTCAAACTATCCCAATAGTTTTCTATAATCTTCCTTCAGTTCACTTATCAGTTCCGTTTTGTCATTGTACTCGCCAATGATATCGCAGGCTTTATTCTCATAGCTTTTCGATATCTCTCTGCCTTTCAAATCAAGTTCGGTCTCAGCATCAAAGAAAGATTTGCTACGCAGTGCGTGCAGCCTCATTTTCTCATTTCCACCGAGTTCATAAGCCTTCAAAAAATACTCATAAGCAGCTTTAAATTGAAACATCCCGGCATAGGCGCAACCCAGATTGTTGTATATCTCGCTTAAAAACTCTTTTTTGTGCTTCCTTATCCCATTTTCCTCAAGAAGCTTTTCATACTCTCTTATTGCAGCAGGATACAATTCCTTTTTCACATAGCCGTCCGCTTTATACTTTCTTCTCTCAAAGGAATCTCTGTTCTGATACTGCTTCATCAGACTCATGCATTCATTTATTTCTTCTTTGCTCAAAATATTTCCGGCAAAAAGAATATTTTCAACAAATTCATAAAACCTATTATTCTCAATTGCACCGGTCTCTTTTTTGGCAAGAATATTATTTCCGATTTCTTTCGAGATCCATTCGACAAGTTCCTCGCTCATGAATGATTCATCTATAAGTTCTATATTCTCTTTTAGAAAAAAACTCATCTCTTCGAGGGAATAGATATTAAGCCCTGCAACATCCAGATAATATGGCATAGCAGATATCTCTCCCGTACAAAGATACAATTCACTCATAAGCTACTCCAATTTTAACGTATATTCGCTAAATGCATTTGTGGATTGGGAAATCTCTCCAAATCCAAGATCTTTTACTGAAATTTTTATCTCCTTCGGTGACAATGGCTTTGATGAAACTCTCACTCTCGTGATATCACATTTTCTCTTAGGCCAGTCCTTAAGTACAAATGTTAAGATCTTTGGTTTATTTCCATTTGTCTCCTGAACCCAAAGGTCTATCTCCGGTTCACCTTTTACATAGATATCATAATCAAATTGCTGATCATACCAGTTTTTTCCGGCTTCTGCAAGCGGAATGAATTTGTATAAACCATGTTCAGTCACTTTCAGACTCACATTATTTTTGAGTTCATTCTCTCCGAGGTAAACATAATCATTATTCAGATCAGCAGCATAACAGCAGCCCTTACTGTAAAGATTTTTCCCCAAAAAAACTCTTCTTCCGGAGCAAAGATATTTTAAGGACTGTTTCATCCAGTCACCGTCAAAACCATCACCGGTAAGATATACCGAAGATATCATTTTCCCGGTAAAATTCTCCTTTGCTATTCCCAACAAAAAGCTGTCTTTATCCATATTGTCATACATCAAGGATTCCTCCATGACAGAGACGGTAACAGGTTTTTGTTTAATGTTCTTTGTCAAAAGTCTTAGTGTAAGTTTGTCTCCGCAAAACTCAAACATTGCTGCGAGATGTCTTTTCAGATCCTCTTCCTGATGCATAACATAATGGCAAAAACTCTCCCTGTGGTCCATAACCGAAAGATTGTTTAAAGGAAACTTTAGTTTTTCCATACAGATCCAAAACAACTGCATATTTTTAAGAGTCACATTTTCTATTGTTATGGCAATGCGGTCAAAGTTTCCTACCGCTCCCATTTTTGAAGGAAGTGCCATAAGTTTCTTTAAAAAGAAGAAAAACAAATCCTGAAGAGCATACTCCGTCCCTTCTATTATAACTGTTTCCTGATTTTCAGCTCTCTCCAAGAGATTGCTCTCACATTTTATTTTGTTGGCTTTGGCATATGAGACGGCATCCTTTCCATACAGCCACTGCCCTATACCTTTTTTCTTGACAACGCAGACCGGTATCTGATAATCGTCACCGCCAACAACAGTGCTGACCGTGGTCGGTTCATAATCATTTTTATTCACATAAGACACGAGGGCCATATTCCCTTCAAAGTCTATACCGATACAACTGTAATCCATATGCCATCATCCCATCAGTTCAAATAATGATTGTACTTCTTTCGTCTTTTTCACATACTCTTTTATCATCTTATCAAGAGCATCCGTCTCCCCCAGATAATAAGCCATCAACAATTCATTTAGATAATCATATCTAGATGAAGCATTGTTTCCACTTATTCCGAGATTGTCCAATTTTCCGCTTTCGAGAGTGTCCTCCCTATCGCCGTTCTCCTCGACGATGTAGTATTGCATGCTCTCTCCGAAAAACAATGTTGTATGCTTTACATATATACCATAATACATTTCCTGCAGATCTTCACGGATATACTCATCCGATTCGCTGAGCCTGTAATATATTTTTACACGTTTTCTCGGCGTCGTCCTGTATTCTATGATCGTCTGGTCAAATATATGCAATTTTTCCTGTATATCATGAGAAAGCTTTTTATAAAACTTAAAATACAATCCAAGATCCAGCCATTCGGCTATAAAACCTGTGACAAGTTTTTCATCCTCCGGCTTTAATTCTCCTTTTTCGACAAGATATTTTGCCAAAGAAAACTTCATAACTGCAGGCACATTGTCATCTATCAAGATTCTTTCCTTCGTGTAAAGGAACAACCTTTCAGAAACCACAACGTCCTTGGAGAATGACATATGATTCTGGTACGTGAGATATGCATCTATTACCTCAGGGTCCCCCTCCTTCACATAATCCTCGAAAATCTCCTGTGACATACTTATATACTCTGTTGAAAAAAGCGACTGTATGAGCAATCTCTCTGTCAGATTAAGTCTTGGCAAATCTGCTTTTCGTATTACTCTCAAAACCTTTTCAAGGTTTTTGCTTGACCCTTGCGCATGTTTCTCAAGATACATTAAAAGATCCGGTTTTTGACATCCTTTTTCAAATAAAATCATGCAAATATCTAAAAGTTCATAGTCATCCTCAAACTCAACTTCTCTTATAATATATGAGACAACTCTGTACAGATATTTTACATCTATAGTATATATGCTGTAATCCCTGATGAATCTGTATGCCGAGTCCAACACGCTGTTGTCAATAAGCAGCTCAATATATCTTATTCTGTCCTCATCGCTTAGCTTATCAAAATTCACCGCCCTGATAACAATATCAGCTCTTCCTCTGTCATCGAGAAAATGTGAATATCTCATAGCCAGCTCATTTCTGTACTCTTCGCTAATTCTGCCGTCTTCAAAAAGGCTTTCTAACATATAAATGTCATCGAGATTGGCTCCTGCGGTTGATGTCTTGTTTTTGAAATAACTGAGCAGATAACCAAATTCCTCCGGTGCATACTTGAGACAGGTTTTTAAATATTTATGTACGGGCATCAGCATTTCCAGCTGATACAAATTTTTATCAGCGCTTCTGTTGCCGTTCATATCCTCCATAAAAATCTGTCTGTCATTTGTATATATATTAACGTATGTCAGATGATTTTTCACGGGAACCTTGGTCTCATTTTTTAATCCTTTTTCTCTTACAACTACAAATGCCGTGTTCGGATCAAAACATGTTACCCTATGCACAAACAAAACTGAGGCCAGCTGTGATGCAACCTCCCTAATTCTTATATAATTGTCAAAAACATCACCGTAGATAACGGAAAGCGAATCGTCAACTCTTGAAAGTTCAAGCTGCTCATATGCAAATTTTACTATCTGGTCATGATAATCCTCATATGTGGCAGGATCGTTTTCTTTGTTTGCTATTATACTTACCAAAAGTTGTGCCTTCTGCTGATAAGGCAGATGACTGTGTGCTTTAAAATACATAAGAATTATATGCGGAAGCTGACTTACCTTCCTGCTGTCGGAAGACTCAAGATAAGCCTCATATATTCCGGCAACTCTGACATTCGAATTTATGCCTTTTTCATATACATAAAAAGCACCTTCATCATAGATATGATTTTTCACCAGATACGAGCAGAGCACCGTTATACTCTCCTCATCCTCCAATATATTCGCGGATGACTCAAGCAAACGTCTAACACATGGGTCATATGTGCTCTCTCTGTCTGCAAGTTGGACAATTCTCTGGCATATTTTCTCGTCGAGATATCCGTACCGATCCGCCCTGAGCAATATTCTTTTTACAAAAAGGTTGAGTGATGCTGCGCAATAAGGCTCCGATAATACAATATTTAATGCCTCCGTCTCCAATGTGTAAGAATGCCCGTATTTCTCTACGAAATTACATATGGCAAGATATCTCGCATGTCTGTCCTTTACATACTCTGAGTTGAGATTCAGTATACAAAAGAACAAAAGTGCGCTCTCACGGTTTCTGATATAAATATCGTTAACCTTATCAATAAGTCTGTTTACATAAGAATCCTCTTTGTTATAGAGAGTATTGACATACAGATAATATCCATATACCTCATCTTCTATGCCATCCCATGCACGTCTGTAATCATTTAATATCCACTCGGCATCCTGTTTTCTCCCATTTGCAAGATAAAGCTGCGCCTTCATGAGTTTATAGAACGGTTGATCGTCCAACACTATAAGTTCATCCAGCAGATCTAAGGATTTATCAGACCATTTGCCGGTCACTATATGCCCCAGTCTATAATCCATATAGAGTCTTCCAAGAGCAACAAATATCATTTTGCGATGGGAATCGGAATGTTTGCCGAAATTCAAACCGTTACTCTGTGTGGCACATATGGAAATCTCTCTCTGCCAAATTCCGTTAGACAAAACTATTTTTCCGTAGTTCTTTCCGGCATGAAGCTTATCAGCACAAATAACCATAGGTATATAACATGTCATACCTATGAAATCAGAATCGGTTATTCGATTTTTTGAAAATTCTATAAAAGGTGAATCGGATTTGATATCAATATTGACAAATCCCCATGTATTTCTGGTGATTTCTATAATATCACTGCAGTTTTCCGTGACTGAGAAAAATTCATACTCATTCTTGGCACATCCAAGTTCAATACGCTTTTTTACTCCACACTCAACAAGAAATTCCTCGATATTAAAAACACTCCTGCTCCCGTTTCTCAAGCCTTCGTAAAGGTTTCTTTGGAAGAGAGAATTGTTGGTTATAATATGATGAAAATACGTTGAATAGAAGATTTTTTCAGCCTCGTTAGGATAATCCTTATAAAGGCTTACAAAATCATCAAGACTTTTAATATTGCCCATCGAGGAGTCTGCATAAGGGTTCAAAACGGACACAACAAAAGAAAGGTTATATTCCCCGCAATCGGAAACTATGAAAAAATCTCCCCTGAGAACATCACCCTCATTTAATCCCGAACTGTTGAATTCATACCGGACAGTAATCTTTCTTCCGTCAAATACAGGTGTCAAACATTCCATACGTGACAGGGAGGAATATACATTCCCCCTGACAACGTCATCCGTATCTGTGTGAAAAGAAAACTCACCGGCAACTGTGCCACCCTCAAGCACTTCCAGATTGATTTTGTCCTCTGACAAAACTAATGACGAATTTCTGTAACCAATCCTTCCACGTGCGAGTTCTCTAATCCGCTTTCGCAACCCTACACATACCTCTAATCATTTTTTATTTATTGCTAAGATACTCGTCTATACCCTTCGCTGCCATTTTTCCGGCTCCCATTGCAAGAATAACCGTAGCCGCTCCGGTTACTGCGTCGCCTCCTGCATATACGCCTTCTTTTGAAGAAGCACCTGTGTCCTCATTGACAACTATACATCCTCTTCTGTTTACCTCAAGTCCCTTTGTGGTAGATGAGATAAGAGGATTCGGAGAAGTTCCGAGCGACATAATAACAGTATCGAGATCAAGAGTGAACTCACTTCCCGGAATCTCATGCGGACTTCTTCTTCCGGACTCATCAGGCTCTCCAAGTTCCATTTTAATACAAGTCATTCCGGAAACCCAGCCCTGATCATCAACAAGTATCTCTGTTGGATTGCAAAGAAGATGAAACTGTATTCCTTCTTCTTTTGCATGGTGAACCTCCTCAACTCTTGCCGGAAGCTCCGCCTCACTTCTTCTGTATACAATATAAACCTCTGCTCCGAGTCTCAAAGCGGTTCTTGCGGCATCCATCGCAACATTTCCTCCGCCGACTACGGCAACTTTTCTTCCTTTCATGATCGGAGTTGCATAATCATCAAGATTAGCCTTCATAAGATTGTTTCTTGTAAGAAACTCATTTGCCGAGAACACTCCGTTTGCCTGTTCTCCCGGTATACCCATAAATCTTGGAAGTCCGGCTCCTGAACCGATAAATACAGCATCAAAATTCTCATTTTCAATGAGTTCATCTATGGTAACGGATTTACCCACAACAACATTTGTCTCAATCTTTACACCAAGTTCTTTTACATTTTCAACTTCCTTGGCAACCACCTTGTCCTTCGGGAGACGGAATTCAGGTATACCGTAAACCAAAACTCCTCCTGCGTGATGAAGCGCCTCAAAAATGGTTACGTCATAACCTTTTTTTGCTAAATCTCCGGCACATGTGAGTCCCGAAGGACCGGAGCCTATTACAGCAACCTTTTTGTCGTTCTTTGCAGACTCATTTACAGGCTTGATATTGTTTTCTCTTGCCCAATCGGCTACAAATCTCTCAAGTTTACCGATTGCAACGGCCTCACCCTTTATTCCTCTTACGCATTTTCCCTCGCACTGGCTCTCCTGAGGACAAACACGTCCACATACAGCCGGAAGTGCTGAAGATTCACTGATAATCTGATATGCTTCCTCGAATTTTCTCTCTTTAACTTTTGCAATAAATCCCGGTATATTGATACTTACAGGGCATCCTGCAACACAGAGAGGATTTTTACAATTGAGGCAACGAGATGCTTCTTCAACTGCCTCATCTTCATTATATCCAAGGCAAACTTCATCAAAGTTTGTCGCTCTGACCTTTGGATCCTGCTCTCTTACAGGTACTTTTGTCATCTGATTCATTATTTGTCTCCTCCGCAATTTCCGCATCCACCGTGGTGGGTATCTCCTTCTATAAGCTTTAACATAGCTCTTCCCTCTTCGGTTTTATATATTGTCTGACGCTTCATTGCCTGGTCAAAGTCCACGAGATGACCGTCAAATTCAGGACCGTCAACACATGCAAACTTTACTTCTCCACCGACTACAAGTCTGCAAGCTCCGCACATTCCGGTTCCGTCGACCATTATAGGGTTCATGGAAACTATTGTAGGAATATTGAGTTCCTTTGTGAGTTTGCATACAAATTTCATCATTATCATCGGACCGATAGCAACGCAATTTGTATATTCTTTTCCGGAATCGACAAGAGCCTGAAGCTGATTTGTTCCCATTCCATGGAATCCGTAAGATCCGTCATCTGTGGTGACATAAAGATTTGTTGCTACCGCTCTCATTTTATCTTCAAGAATAAGAAGATCTTTTGTCTTTGATCCCATAATGACATCACAATCAACCCCATGCTCATGAAGCCATTTCACCTGAGGATAAACAGGTGCTGTTCCGACTCCTCCGGCTATAAAAACAATCTTCTTCTTTTTCAATTCTTCTATATCCTCGTTTACGAACTCTGAAGGCTGCCCCAAAGGTCCAACAAAATCCGTAAAAGCATCGCCGACTTCAAGATCTGCCATTTTTGTTGTAGATGCTCCGACGGACTGAAAAACAATGGTTATTGTTCCGTTTTCTCTGTCATAATCACAGATAGTTAAAGGTATACGCTCACCTTTTTCCCCGTCTATCACTATGATAAACTGACCGGGTTCGCAGTACGCAGCTACTCTTGGGGCTTTAACCTCCATAAGGTAGATTTTGTCTGCAAGTTTTTCCTTTTTAACGATTGAATACATTTTAACCTCCTTGAGTATTACTGAATCGTTTTTGCGGCAATATCGGCATAGCTTGCAAAGCTATATCCGGCCGCCTTAGCCTGCGATATAAAATCGCCCAGTATATCCGCGTTGGTACGGGACTGTCCGTGTAGAAGATATATTGCTCCGGGATGTAGTTTGGAAACCAGTTTTTCCAATGATTCATTTTCATCCGGTTGGCTGTTTACATTATAATCCAGATATGAAAAGCTCCAGAATACACTCCTGTAACCGCAGTTGTTGGCAAGCGCCAACGACTGCTCAGAAAATTTGCCTTCCGGAAATCTGAAAAGATACATATTATATCCAAAGTTTTCTTTTATATACTCATGATTCTCTATAATCTCATTTTGTTGATCTGACAAGGTTTCCGATGGAAGCCCGTTCGTCGGATAAGTCGAGGAGAGATTCCCCAAAATATGTCCTTCATCAATTATCTGTCTGACCATGTCGGGATTTTCTTCTGCGTACGTTTTTGTTACAAAAAATACGGACTGGACTCCCTTTTCTTTCAATGTACTCAAAATATCTGAAGTACATCCGTACTCATAAGTCTCGTCAAAAGTCAGATAAAGGGTTTTATCCTGCCCGCTGTCCACAAAAAAATCAGCATTATATCCCCCGTATTTTGAATTGTAATCGCTACAGGCAGTCGGGATATTACTTGAATCCAACTTGTTACCCTGCGACCAGTTTAAAATATCACTGTCAAGTGAGTTGATATCCTCGATGGCTTCATAGTTCAAAGTCATCCCCGTATATGAAACTTCCGAAGAAACGGATGCTGCCGTTTCTTCGGTGTCCTCAGTTGCATCTTCTGTAGTTGTCTCCGCGCCATCCTCAGTGGAGTTGTCGCTTTCGCTATCCTCCCCATGATATATCTGATAGCACTGATAAATAGCATCGGCTATAGCTTTCGCGTAAGCGTCCATGTTTTGATCAAAGAGGACATTATCCTCCTCGTAATCCATAAAGCCAAGTTCTATAAGTACTGCCGGCATATTGGTATTTCTCAAAACATAATACCCACCGTTGGAGTCACTCTCGGATCCGGTCTTTAATGTTCGATCTCTGGTTGCTCCCACTGCTATTATTGCATCATGAATCATCTGGCCGTATGTCTGCGTTTCTTCCGAGGTTCCTGAACCGTTTATCCACGATTCAACACCGTAACCGTCACCGGAATTCCTGTGTAAAGATATAAAATATGTAGCCCCCGAGTTGTTCGCTATCGTCACCCTCTCTTCGAGAAAGACTTTTACATCCTCGGTCCTTGTCATTACAACTCCTATATTTAATGCTTCAAGCTCTGCTTTAAGTTTAAGAGCCAGATTAAAGTTGTCATCACATTCATCTCTTCCGTTATCTTGATTTCCTCTGTCGATTCCACCATGTCCGGGGTCAACACAAACAGTAAATAAAACTCCGGAATCTTCCGTTTCTTCCTCGGCGGCTTCAGTTTCCTCTTCTGTTGAAGTCTCCTCTGTTTCCCCTTCAGTTATTTCTTCCAGTTTCTCCGAGATATTTGAAAGGAGATTTATTCCGTCTATTTTTTTATCAAGTACTCCGATTCCGCATATGACCAAAAACAATGCCGCAAAACAAACCATCCATTTTATAGCAGCTTGCAGTTTGTAAGCCGTGCTTTTCTTTTTCTTTTCAACCACGGTTTTGTTTCCGTTTTTATCTATACGATAATATTTCAATACGTCAATCCACCTTTATGAAAAATAAACAAGTTCGTCTTCAGGTTTGCTTGCCGGCTTTATATCTATCGGATATAAAACAGGGCCTTTTCCTCTGTACTCTTTTGCAAATTCCACATGAACCTCAGCTGTTATATCTATCCATGATTTGTGCGGAATTTCATTTTCTTTGGCATATTTACATTTAAATCCTATAAACTGAACATCCTCAACGCAGCACGTCATCGCAAATCTTCCCGGAACCATAAGCCCTTTTCCGAGTTTGTCCGGATTGTAAACAAGCGCAAGAAAGTGAATTTTCTTTTTGTCATATTTCTTAGGGTTATCCTGACAATCCATAAACCAAAGTGCATAATCTGCATCCGAAAGTTCGATAACATCAGCATTTATGTCAAACGGAAGTTCCTCTTCCCTCTCATCAATGGATCCATCAGTCAACTCATATACTATTTGTGCTCTTCTGTTAGTCTGCTTTATATTTGCTCTGAATTTTGCCCTTGCAGTATCAAGTGTGCATCTGTTGAAAATAACAACATCCGCATCAAAGAACTGATCCAACATCATAGCTCTCATATTCTGCATATACATCTCAAATGTTGATGCATCGATAGTACAAAGACTCTGCACCAATATCCACCCCTCCGGGAGCTTCCTGTCGACAAAAGTCTCCGCTCCCCATGTACCGTTAAATTCGATAAAAACCTGATCCGGCAAATATTGGAGATTTATATTTTTCAGCAGTTCATCGGTAAAATCTTCCTCTTTTTCAACATAGAGAATCTTGGTGTTGATTTTCGCCATCTCGGCCTCATCATACTCCTCATCACCATCTTCACAGACTATGAGAAGGGATTTGCCCTCTGATGCAAAACCGTCCTCAATCAGCGTCTGTTTGATAAGAGATGTCTTACCGCTATCCATAAAGCCCGTAAATAAATATACAGGTATTTCTTCCATTTTTATTTCCTCTTATTAGTCCATACTCACTTGCGAGTATAGTTTGTCATCCCCCAACACTCTAACTCTTAGCAGTTTGGGATTTCTACGACTAAGTTAAACCAATTCAAAAAGTTTGGACATCTTGTCATCATCTATTCCTGTTCCGATTACGCAAAGTCTTCCGGTATAATCCGGCTCACCTTCACGGATTTCATACTCTCCCGGAACCATATCGAAATAGATCCATCCGCCATTGGCATTCATTACCATACCTTTTGCTCTGAGCACGTTGCTGTACTCGTCATCATCAGCTAGAGCCTTTAAGATTTCCTCAATCTTCTCCTTTGTGTACTTATGCGGAGTCTCTTTTCCCCAGCTGTCAAAAATATCATCAGCATGATGGTGATGATGCTCATGGTCGTGGTCATGATGCTCATGGTCCTCATGATCGTGGTCATGATGGTGATGTTCATGCTCCTCATGATCGTGGTCATGGTGATGTTCATGCTCCTCATGATCGTGGTCATGATGGTGATGTTCATGCTCCTCATGATCGTGGTCATGGTGATGATGTTCATGGTCCTCATGATCGTGGTCATGGTGATGATGCTCATGCTCAGCAGCATCCTTGTCTGCCTCAGCTTCTGCAAGTACCTTTATCTCAAGATTGTCCTGTCCTTCGATTACCTTTACTATAGCCTCACCGGAAATATCTTCCCATGGAGTTGTGATGATAGCTGCCTTTGAATTGAGTTCCTGCATCTGCTTAACCGTTGCTTCTAGAAGCGCATCCGAAGCATCTGTTGTACGGCTCAAGACAATTGTTGTGGCATAGGCAATCTGGTTGTTAAAAAACTCACCGAAAGCTTTCATCTGCTTAGCTGCCTTCTTCGCATTGACAACTGCTACAAGTCCGTTAAGCTTAACATCAGCTTCTCTCTCAAAATCGAGCACCGACTTCATAACATCAGAAAGTTTTCCTACTCCTGACGGCTCAATAATGATTCTGTCCGGATGATATGTATCAAGTACCTCATGAAGACTCTTTGCAAAATCTCCGACAAGTGTACAACAGATACATCCTGAATTCATCTCTGTAATCTGTATTCCGGAATCCTTCAAAAATCCTCCGTCGATTCCTACTTCACCGTATTCATTCTCAATCAGGGCTACCTTCTCTCCTTTGAATACTTCCTCGAGGAGTTTCTTTATAAGAGTAGTTTTTCCTGCTCCAAGGAAACCTGAAATTATGTCAATTTTTGTCATTTTTTATTCCTTCTTTCCGTAAAAAAATAAACTGTTAACTGTTGTATATACATTCAGGCCGGCAAAGCCTGCCTAAAAATGTTATCCTTTAGCATATTTTTTGTCAAGAAAACACTTACATCCTCTCAGGTGCTTCAAATCCCAAAAGATCGATAGCCTGCTCAAGCACACCCCTTGTAATATCAAGAAGTTTTACGTAGGATGCCTGTCTGTCTGCGTCTTCTTCTCCCATAATCTTTGTCTCATGGTAAAAATGATTCAATGCATTTGAGAGTTCGTATATATATGCACAGATCTTATGTGGCGCAAGTTCTTCATACGCTGAATCTATTGCCGGCGCATACTTTGTCAGCGCAAGCATGAGTTCCTTCTCGCTGTCCTTCTTTGGTGCAAGCAATTTACAGTTTGCGATATTTTTTCCGCTCTCCTTATATTTTGCCAGAATTGATTTGATTCTTACAATAGTATAAAGGATGTATGGACCTGTGTTTCCTTCAAAAGATGTGAATCTGTCAATATCAAACACATAATCTTTTGATGCCTGGTTCGAGAGATCGCCGTATTTAATGGCAGCAAGAGCAACAATTTTGGCAGTCTTTTCCGCCTCATCTTTACTCATTGTATTATTATCGGCTATCTTGGCAGCCATCTCCTCATTAATAGATGTGAGCAGATGCTCCAATCGCATTACACCACCTTCTCTGGTTTTGAATGGTTTTCCGTCTTTTCCGTTCATTGTTCCGAAGCCCAAAAATGTGAGTTTCTTATCTGCCGGAACTATTCCTGTCTTCTTTGCGCACCTGAACACCTGAATAAAATGAAGTTCCTGTCTTTTGTCAACTACATAGATGACCTCATCCGGATTGTAATCGTTCATTCTCCAGATCAAAGTTGCAAGATCTGTAGTGTCATACAAGGCTGCTCCATCTGATTTTAAAATCATACAAGGAGGGATTTCCTTTGTATCACTTTCTTCTTTAACATCCACAACCAGTGCGCCATCGCTCTCATATGCAAACCCTTCATCCCTCATCTTCTTTACCATGTCAGGAATATAAGGATCCGCATCTGATTCTCCTTTCCAAAGGTCAAAAGAAACCCCCAGATTTTCATAGTTTTTCTTCAGGTCAGTCACCGAGACATTCAATATATGATTGAGAAGTGCTCTGTATCCCGGTTTTCCTTTCTGAACTTCAACTGTTGCTTTTAACGCTTCCTCTTTATAAGAGACATCCTCTTTAGATTTTGCACTTGCAGTAGGATAAATCTCTTCAAGCTCTGCAATTGTAAACGGAGCCTCTGTAGGATACTCTCCCATATAACTGTCATCAAAATAGACAAGCTCAGGCTTTCTGCTTTTAAGTTCTGTTATGATAAGCCCCATCTGAAGTCCCCAGTCTCCGAGATGAACATCACCTATTACCTTATCTCCTTTGAATCTCAGTATTCTCTTCACACTCTCACCGATTATCGCAGAGCGGAGATGTCCGACATGAAGAGGCTTTGCCACATTAGGTCCTCCGAAATCAAGCATAACGGTTCGATCTTCTTCAACCTCTGATACTCCGTATTTTGAATCCTCACCCATCTTTGTAACATAGTCATTAAGAAAAGCACCCGAAAGTTTTATATTCAAAAATCCAGGCTTTACGCTCACAACGCTTTCAAACATAGTATTCGAATTCAGTTCCTCTGCGATCTCATCGGAGATCATAAAAGGTGCCTTCTTGTATACCTTTGCACATGCCATTGCTCCGTTGCACTGATATTCACACAAATCAGGTCTGTTTGAAAGGCCTACTTTTCCGTATTTCGGATCGTAACCTTTTTTCTCAAATGCCTTCTGTACTTCTTCACTTATAACATCAAGTATCTTATTCATCTACGAACAACTCCTTCATTCATAACTTGCTTATAAACAAAATAAAAACCGGTGTAGTTTTAGTTTTTTCCTAAAACTATACCAGTTTTTTATTCTACCACAAGGTACTTTTATTTAAAAGTATATGTTTATGTGTAAAAATTAATAAGTATTATGCGAAAAAGTTCTCAGCCAGTGTCACTTCTCCTACAGGTACAACATGTCCGGTCATAAAAACGTCCTTGTTATCCGCTATCTCAATCTGCATATCTCCGCCCGGCATCTTTACGGTAACTTTACTGTCTGTAAGTCCCATCTTATATGCTGCCGCAGCCGCAGCACAGGCGCCCGTTCCCGAGGAAGGAACATATCCCTCACCTCTTGCATAATTCTCAATCTCAAGTGTATCCCTCGATACAACTTTCATAAGCTCCATATTTATTCTTGTTGGAAAATAATCTGCATTCTCAACATAAGGTCCCAGTTCTTCGGCACAGCCCTCAGATACATTTTCAGTCATTATTACACAGTTTGGCGTTCCTATTGAAAGACAAACCGTGTTGTACATATTTCCATTAAACTGCAAAGGCTCTGTTTTCATATCTGTATCAGGCATCTCTATAGTATTTCCGATTGAGAAGAAAGCAGCTTTTCCCATGTTCACGCAAAGTGTATCACCCTTTTCATCCAGATATCTGACGTGGACTTTTCCTGCCTTAGTATATATATCAACGGCTTCATCAGTTACATATTTTTCGTCTTTAAGATATCTTGCAAATATGCTTACGGCATTTCCGCCCTGCTCAGCTTCACTTCCATCCGCATTGAATATCTTTACATGAATCTCACCGTTTTCTATAATCGGTCCATATAGAATTCCGTCGGATCCGATACCGTATTTTCTTCTGCACATCAACTCAATATATCTGTCCTGAAGCTTAATCTCGTTCTTTTTCGGATCAAGTATCAAATAATCGTTTCCAAGTCCGTGATATTTCCTCAAAATAATCGTATCCATAAGCTTTCCTCCATACATAAGGGTTCTGATATAATCTATAAAACAATCATACAACTGTTTTTTCAGTATCCAAGTGCAAAACATGTCGACAACCTTGCAAAAAGTGCTATATGCATTATAATGAGCATATGAGTACAAAAACAAAAGCCCCTTGGGCATACCTTAATGATGAAGAGATAAAACTTAAGAATCTAAATCCGGAAAACAAGAGCGGATACTTAAATGAAAACTATCATCTTTTCTATATCAAAGACAAAAAAGAGATATCATTCAATTATCACTATCACGACTTTCATAAACTTGTTGTTTTGATTCACGGAAAAGTCAACTATGAAATAGAAGGCAAAAGCTACGAGCTGAAAAACAATGACATTCTTTTGGTTCCAATGCACAAGATCCACCGTCCCGTAATTGACCCGAGTGTCGAATATGAGCGTCTTGTTTTATGGATATCCGATGCCTATTTCGACAAATTCACCGAAGAGAATACAGAGATAAAGTCCAATATACTAAAGGCATCTCTAATCAGATTAAAGAGAGAGCTGACAAAAGATCTGCAAAAGATGTTGATGGATGCTTATCATTGCGGCAATGAAGATGCATTTGGCGCCAAAATACTTGCTGATTCACATATGGAACATTTTCTTGTCTCTCTTTTCAGATTGCTTCTTTCACCTGATTTCAAAGAAGATTTCTCATCCATTACATACGATCCGAAAATAGATGAAATCATAAGCTACATAAATAAAAATCTTAAGGAAAATCTATCCAATGATGATATAGCAACCAGATTTTATATGAGCAAGTACTATCTGATGCACAAGTTTAAAGAAGAGACAGGCTATTCATTACACAACTATATAGAAGAAAAGAGACTTATAAATGCCACTGCCCTTTTAAATTCCGGTAAACCTGTGGCAGAGGCCTTTGAGCAATCAGGTTTTAAGGAATATACAACATTTTTAAGAGCTTTTAAAAAGAAATACCGTATGTCGCCATCCTCATATACTAAATAGTCTAAAAAAATCCTAAAATTCAAAAAAAACGACGCATTACTATAATGCGTCGTTTTATTCTTATTGGTTGAATATATCTTTTACTGCAGCTTCTCTGTCTTTCATGATTTCGGCCATTCTGGCAAGAGTCTCCTCATCAGCTTTCTCTTGACCATAAAAAGCAGAAGGTGGCAATTCTTCGCTGTACTCCGGATATCCTTCAAGTTCAACCTTTGGAAGTTTCTTTTCCTGTACAGGTTCTTCAACAGGTTCTTCCTCTACAGGTTCCCGGGCATCCTCAGCCACCTCGTCCATAGTCATATAATGAACATTATAGCTTTTAATAACATTTCTCCTCAGCATATCCTGAAGATCTCTTTCATCGATCTTATCTCTCATAAGATCCGCCCCCTGTTATTTTCTCGAATTCTTCAAAAACTCAGGTATCTTAATATCTTTCTGTGCAACAGTGCTCTCAGGCTGTGGAACTCTGTTTACTCCAAGTGTAGAAACCGGCTTTGGATTTGCCTGTGCTGTAGGATTTACAACCGGTCTCGGTCTGCTTGCCATAGGCTTATCCTGTGTTGTCATGGATGCCCTTGAGTTCACAAGAGGTTTTCCATCATATTTAAGAGATGGAATGATATTTCTTGAAACCCCACCATTCTCAAGGCCGGTGGCAATAACGGTAATAGTAGCCTCATCCGTCATAGTCTGATCGTATTTTGCACCGAAAATAATATTCGCATCATCACCTGCAAGTTCCTGAACATAACTTGCGGCATCGCTTGCGTCCATAAGTGATATATCACCTGAAATATTGATGATAACATGGCTAGCGCCATTGATGGTTGTCTCAAGAAGAGGACTTTCAACAGCAATCTTAACAGCATCAAGAGCTTTTTCATCGCCCTTTGCACTACCGATTCCGATATGAGCCATACCTTTGTCCTTCATAACTGTCTGAACATCGGCAAAGTCAAGGTTGATAAGTGCCGGAACATTGATAAGATCGGTAATACCCTGTACACCCTGCTGTAAAACCTCGTCTGCTTTTTTCAAAGCATCCGGCATGGAAGTATGTCTGTCAACAATCTCCAAAAGTTTGTCATTTGGTATAACAATAAGAGTATCAACGCTGTCACGAAGTCTCTCGACACCGTTTGCGGCATTTATAGCTCTCTGCTTTGCTTCAAATTTAAATGGTTTTGTGACAACACCGACAGTGAGAATACCCATCTCTTTAGCTATCTTTGCAACAACAGGTGCTGCTCCGGTTCCTGTACCGCCACCCATTCCACATGTGACGAATACCATATCTGCGCCCTTAACAGCTTCTGTAAGTTCCTCTGCGCTTTCCTCGGCTGCTTTCTCACCGATCTCAGGCTGTGCGCCTGCACCAAGTCCTTTAGTGAGTTTCTCTCCTATCTGAATAAGCAATGGGGCCTTGCAAAGAGCAAGTGCCTGTTTATCGGTATTGATTCCTATGAATTCAACACCTTCAATATTCTCATCTATCATTCTGTTTACAGCATTGTTTCCGGCTCCTCCGACCCCGATAACAATGATTTTTGCATTGGAATCTGTATCTGCAGTATTTATCTCTAACAAAGGTAACTCCTCCTTTAACTAACGTCTAGCTTCAACCTATAATTTCTCATAAAATCATAAAAATCTAATTATTATAATATTAGTTTTATATAAAATAATCAACCGAAAAATCTGATTTTTTAATCAATACTCTCCTCTCTGAATATGATGTTTTTGTTATCTGTCGTCCAATCTTCTACATGAAGTGTTCCTGTCTTCCCTTCAAGATCCGGAAGTATAACCGGCAATCGCATTATCTTCTCGGTAAGGTTCGTATCATCGCCAAGCAAAACCTTGATAGTCTCATATCTCAGCGTAATATTTCCTGAGGAATCAAATGTTATTGTCTCCGGGACCACTTCATACTTTTTTAATGCCTGTGTGCACACAAGAACTTCTTTTAGGATTGACTCATTTTCGATTGGCAATTTTTCATAAAGCACAACCTTGTCGCAACCCAGTCCGTCGACTCTCGGCACACCCTCAATCTCCTCCTCGGAGGTTTCTATAACGAAACCGTCTTTGTCAAAATAAGCATTCTGATTTGTTCCGGCCAGATAAATGTATCCTATGCTTCCCTTCTCATACACTTTTATATGTACCGTGTGCGGATCGTCGAGAGATATCTCCATGACATCCACAAAAGGGACCTCCTCACTCTTAATGAATTTTGATTTAAAAAGAACATAGAGTGAGTTCCATGAGTACTCATCATTCAAAGCAATCTCTTCAATCTGCTTGGTGCTGTACAATTCATTTCCCTCGACAACCACGTTTTTGACTGTAAAGACATTCCAGACAATCATGAACGCGATAAAAATCACAAGAACTATTGCCAGAGAAATGATAAGCGCTCTTTTTCTTTTTCTTTGTTGTCTTCTTTTCTCTTTTATCATAAAAATTTATTCTGCAGGTGTAAGCCTGATTTGTTTTGCCACATTTAATGCCAGCCCCATCTCTGCCAAGAGTATGGACAGCGACGTTCCTCCGTAACTTATAAAAGGAAGTGTTATTCCTGTATTCGGTATTGTATTTGTCACAACGGCTATATTTAATATGACCTGTATAGCTATGTGTGCCAAAATCCCGCTGACAACCAAAGAGCCGTAAAGATCTTTGGCATTCGTTGCGATAACCATAAATCTCCATATTAAAATAATATAGAGAAGGATTACACAGATTGCGCCGAAAAGTCCAAGTTCTTCACAAATTATCGAAAAAATCATGTCATTCTGTGCCTCGGGCAGATAACCGAGCTTCTGCATGCTCTCTCCGAGCCCTTTTCCGAATAATCCTCCTGAACCTATTGCATACAATCCCTGAAGTGTCTGATATCCTTTTTCATAGTCTTCCGGATTGAGCCATATTTTTATTCTGTCCAGTCTGTATCCGGCCGTTAGAACAAATACTCCTGCCAGGGCAACGCCTATGGCGGCAATCATTCCAAAAGGTAAATATTTAGGACTTGCCACAAATATTATAACAATTGTTATACCGAGAATAATTATGGCTGTACTTAAGTTGTTTAAAGCGATAACAGCAATCATAGGAAATGCTATCAATATGAGCTTTAGGATAGACGAAAATTTTCCCATCTGTCCCGGGATTCTGTTTATCAGGGCCGACAGAAAAATAATGGTAGCAATTTTTGCTATCTCTGACGGCTGAAAGGATACTCCTCCGAGGTAAATCCATCTGGTTGAACCGTTATAATTTCTTCCGATAAATATAACTGCCAGGCAAAGAAAAAAAGAAAACGCATATGCAAAAGCACTTATTCTCATCCAAAAATGATAATCAATCACAGAGATTATTATCATCGCTCCAAATCCCAGGATTACTGCCCTTAACTGTTTTTGCAGATAATAGGCCGAATCGCCGAATCTTGTCGCTGCCGTATAGGAGCTCGTGCTGTATAGCATTACGAGACCGAATCCAACAAGAAAAATGATTATAAAAAGCAATGTATAATCAAAATATCGAATTTTTTTCTCCTTTTTTCTTTTTCCTGTTTTAGGCATCCATAACTCTCCTACATATTTCTGACTATATCTTTAAAGATTCTTCCTCTTTCTTCGTAATTGTCAAACATTCCCCAGCTGGCGCATGCAGGTGAAAGAAGTACCGCATCACCACTTTTTGCATTATCCCTGCAAAAATATATAGCTTCCTCAAACGTCTCGCACATAACAACATCGAAAAAACCGTGTTTGTTTGCACATTCTTTTATCTTTTCTTTGGTCTGTCCGATCAAAACAAGCTTCTTTACTTTTCCGTCAAAGGCCTCTATCCACTCATCATACTCGGATTGTTTGTCATATCCTCCGCCTATAAGGAGTGTAGGTCGCTTCATGGCTCTTATGCCCTGGATTGCAGCATCCGGATTTGTTCCCTTTGAGTCATTATAATAAGCCACGCCGTTCTTTTCGATGACAAATTCTATACGATGTTCAACCGCCTTAAAGTTTTTGACAGTCTCAAGTATAACATCCATAGGTACTCCGAAATTCTCGGACATAGCTATTGCAGCCATGACATTCTCATAATTGTGATTTCCGAGGAGATTGAGCTCATCTACACTCAAAAGAATATCATCCTTACCACAGGCAGCTTTTACTATCTTGTCATTAGAAAGATAATAACCATTCTCAAGTCTTCTCTTCGATGAGAAATATATCACTTTTATATCAAGAGATTTTCCAAACTCTCTTAATACCTCATCCTCATAATTTAAAATAACAGCCTCACCGGAGCACTGATTCTTTACGATACTCTCTTTACAGGCAATATAATTTTCCATGGTATGATGTCTGTTCAAATGATCCGGTGTGATGTTTAATATCGCGGTGACATTAGGATGAAACTCTATAGCCGTCTCAAGCTGAAAACTGCTTATCTCAGCTACGGTGACTGTATCATCATTCATTGTTACCGCTTCCTTTGTGTAAGGTATACCGATATTTCCGACAACCCTGACATCCTTGAAATACGCTTTCATTATCTCTCCGACCAGTGTTGTGGTTGTTGTCTTGCCGTTTGTTCCGGTTATTGCAAGTATCTTTCCCGCAGAGAAACGATAAGCAAGTTCGATTTCTCCCCATATTTCGCAGTTGTTCTCTCTGAGTCTGTCTATAACAGGCAAATCTGTCGGAACGCCTGGGCTCAACACGGCAATATCCGTATTTTTAATAACCTCATCCGGAAGTTCTCCGGCATAGATATCGCAGTCGAGTATACCCGGATTGTCATTTTTCAAGCCTTTTGAGTCAAGTTTCTCATTTCCGTCATAAAGACTGTATGTAAGGTTCTTTTCCTTCAGGAGACCTGCCGCGGCAATACCGCTCTTTCCGGCTCCCACAAGAAGAAACTTCTTGTTTTCAAAACCCATTTCCAATTTACCTCCAAAATTCTACATTGCAGCATATGCAAAAAAAGCAAGAAGTGCTGTGACAATTGTAAATATCGCAACCACCTTGGTCTCAGACCATCCTCCAAGTTCAAAATGATGATGGATAGGTGCCATTCTGAAAATTCTTTTTCCATGTGTTTTTTTGAAATATGTCACCTGGATGATAACAGAAAGCACTTCTATCAAATATATGAAACCAACAATGATTATAAACAAAGGCATATTTAACATATAAGCGACCCCGGCAACAAATCCGCCGAGTGCAAGAGAACCTGTATCTCCCATAAACACTTTTGCCGGATATACGTTATAAACAAGAAATCCCATGAGAGCGCCAAATACGATAAGGCATATGATATCAGTCTCAGATCCCAATTTATTGGAAGCCGCAGCAAAAAACAATGCAACCACTATGGTTACGCTCGTCGCAAGACCATCCACCCCATCGGTAAAGTTTGTACCGTTCACCGTTCCAATTACAGCAAAAAACATAACCGGAACAGCAAGAACGCCAATGGAAATCCTATAACCGTTCATAAACGGAATAATAATATCAAGCGATACGTCCGTAAAATTCATAATATAGAAAGCAAACAAAGCCGTTACAACAATCTGAAGAAGCATCTTCTGCCAAGCGATAAGACCGTCAGATCTTTTCAAAACAACTTTTAAATAATCATCTATAAATCCGATTATTCCAAATCCCATTGTAAGTATTACAACAGGTAATATCTTCGGATATCTGCCGGCATAAATTATTGAAGTTATAAGTATTGCCGCCAAAAACATAAGTCCACCCATCGTAGGTGTTCCGTTTTTCTTTTGGTGGGATTCCAACTCTTCCCTCTCGGTATTTCCGACTTTAAGTTTCCTTAAAACAGGTATCAAAAACGGTCCTGTTACAACTGAAATAAAAAAAGATATAAATACAGGCAGTGCCAAATGCCAACCCATTACACAATTACCTCTCTTCTATATAAAAATAACTAAACAAGTATAGGGCATTTTTTTCTCGGTGTAAAGTAGCACAGGTTGTGTTACTGGTTCTCTGCCTCCGGTTCTGCCGTAACTTCTGCGGTATCGCCTGTTGTTCCTTCAACCGTCTCCTCAGCCTGAACTTCAACAACAGCTTCTTCCTCGCTCTCCTCAGGGACAAGTTCCTCATCCATATAGATATTCATATAAGGAAGAATCTCAGTAAGAATATCTTTGACAAGCTGTTGTGCATATGATGAATGTGCCTGATCCTCAACGTTTGGCTCATCTATAATCGCATATATTACCACCTGAGGATTCTCAGCCGGTGCAAAACCTATAAAAGAAACAAGATAATTCTCTCCGTCTCTTCCCACCTTCTCAGCGGTACCGGTTTTACCTCCCATCGAATAACCGTTTACTTTTGCAGTTGCTCCCGTTCCGTCCGAGACAACCGACACGAGGTAACCTCTGACCGTGTCAGACGTCTCCTCGGATACTGTCTGTTTCAATAATGTCGGTGAAACGGTAGATATAGTATTTCCGTCGGAATCCAAAATCTTTCTTACAACATGAGGCTGATAATAATATCCTCCGTTAATAAGGGAACAAAACGAACTTCCGAGCTGAATCATCGTAGTATTAAAGTTCTGTCCGAAAGAGTTTGTCGCAAGATCGACTGCCGTCATGTTGTCGGCCGTGTATATAAGGCTGTCCGTCCTTGCTTCTCCCGGCAAATCGACATTCGTTTTAAGACCAAATCCGAATACATTCTGATATTTTGTAAAATTCTCAATTCCTATACTGTATGACATCTGCATAAGAGCATCGTTACAGGAGTCCATGAGCGCGCCTTCGACCGTTTCCTCCCCATGTCCGTATATGCTGACACAGCTTATTCTCGATCCACCGACAATCTCATATCCGTCACAGTAGTACACCTCATTACCGGTGAGAGTTCCTGTCTCAAGTCCTATCGCCACCGTAAAAGGTTTCGCTACAGATCCCGGCTCATAAGTTGAAGACACTCCGTAACTTTGCCATATCTCATTAAGAGCATTGTACTGATCTTCATCAGACAATCCGGCCAATTCCTCCTCAGTATAATACCCACTCAAATCTCTCGGATTGTTCAGATCATATTCCTTGTCATCTGCAAGTGCCAAAATTTCACCGTTGTTCGGATCCATAACAAGGACCGAAATATTTGTCGCGCCTCGGCCTTCCCTGTATCCGTTCGTATAATTTGCAATAAAATCCTGGATTTTCTGCTCCACTGCCGACTGAATATTTATATCGATAGTTGTCACTATCGACATTCCGTCCTCAGCTTCCTTTATTGTCTTTTCGTAGTTGTTATCGGAATTCAAATATCCGTATTCTCTTCCGTTTGTCCCGTTTAAAGTTGTATTGTAATAATTTTCAAGCCCTGTCGTTCCGACGTTTCCGGATGAGACAAAACCAACAATAGATGATGCAAGCGAGCTGTACGGATACTGTCTTTCATATTCCTTCTCCATCCACACGCCACTGCTGGATATATTAGGATAATTTTCAGAGTCGTCCTGCATCTGAATGAATTTCTGAACCTCATCGTAGCTCTTTTTCTTCTCAAGAACCATATACTGTTTTGACGGATTGTCTTTAAGTTTCTGATACAGTTCGTCATAGTCGAGATCCTCAAAAGCTGTGGCAAGCGCTTTTAGTGTAGGTTCAATATTTTCTTTCTCCTGACTAAGCACTTTACAGTCCAAAATAACATTGTAAACGTCAACACTTGTCGCAAGCACCGACCCCTTTGTATCGGTTATGTTTCCTCTTTGATATGCTATGGTCTTACTGTCGTACTCCTGCTGTGAAAGGACCTTTTTTTCGTACTTTTCACCGCTGGTATACTCTATATACATTAATCTGAAAATTAACCCGAACAGTGCCAAAACCACAATACCGAAAGATAAAATGAGTTTCTTACGCACGCTCCGGGTTAATTTCCGTTTTTCATTTCTCTTTAATTTTACGTTAAACATAAGCTCTCCATGAATTATTACTCAAGGTCAGCATACTGATTCATGTAGTCACCCTCGTTTACGGAGAATGTCTTTATCTGACCTTCATTGGCATAGTGCATACCCAACTCGCCCGATGCCTTTTCTCTTATTGTATCAATATCCACGGAAGTTGCAATCCTTCTTTCCATAGCATCATTATCTGCTCTGAGATCTGTAACCTGCGATTCGAGGTTTGCTATGGTCTTCAGATGTGTGTTTACATCTGTCTGAATTTTTATGTACTGGATGCTTGCCATTACTACAAGAACGGTCGCCAAAGTGCAGAAAAGAACATACCCGAAACTCATATTGCGGGCAATCTCTTGATTTCTTCTTGCTGCTTTAAGATTCTCTCTATGCTGTTTTTTTCTTCTGGCTTCCTCTGCTCTTTGTCTTCTCTCTTCAGGTTCGCCGTGAAGTCTTCTGACTGTATTTCCGTCTACATAGTAATTTGTTTTCATATTAATCATCCCTTTTAATTCATATAACTTTTATTCATATATCTTTTTCAAGCAAAGTTTTTAGTGTTTTCTTTCAAAAACTCTGAGTTTTGCACTCTTCGATCTGGAGTTTGTCTCCAGCTCTTCCTCGCTGGGAAGAATAGGTTTCCTTGATATGACTTTTCCTTTTGATTTTTTCCCGCAGACACATACCGGAAAATTCTTAGGGCAGGTACAAGGATTTTCATTTGTTTTAAAATTGTTCTTTACAATTCTATCTTCCAACGAATGGAATGTTATGACACAAAGCCTTCCTCCGTCACTCAATTTCGATATCATATCATCAAGACTGTTTTTAAGAACATCAAGTTCTCTGTTTAATTCTATTCGGATCGCCTGATAAGTTCTCTTTGAAGGATGTCCTCCGTTTGCTCTGTACTTCATCGGAATGGAATTTTTTATGATTTCATTCAACTCACCGGCAGTTTCAATCCTTTTGTTTTCCCTTGCCGTACAAATATTTGAGGCTATCTTTTTTGCAAATCTCTCCTCGCCGTATTCCTTAAGTATTCTCGTGAGTTCTCCTTCACTGTAATCATTTATGATATCCGCGGCAGTCATCGGATTTCTATCATCCATTCTCATATCAAGAAGAGCATCTTCCTCTCTGTAGGTAAAACCTCTGTCCTTTGAATCCAACTGATATGATGAGACTCCCAGGTCAAGCAATATGCCGTCAACTCTTTCTATATTAAGTGAGTCCAATACGCTCTTCATATTGCAGTAATTGTCTCTGACAATCGTGACCTTGTCTTTGTAAGGAGCAAGCCTTTCGGTAGCAGCCTTTATGGCATCGGAATCCTGATCAATGCCAATAAGTCTTCCGCCTTCCCCCAAGCGTTTTACAATCTCGCTCGAATGTCCTGCGCCTCCAAGTGTACCGTCGACATATATCCCGTCAGGTTTTATATTCAGATTTTCAATTACTTCCTCTAAAAGGACCGACTTGTGTTTAAATTCCATTCAAACCTCTGCTTGTCAAATGCCGAGTCCCAGCTCAGCCATATGCTCTGCAATTTCATCCATGTCATCGTAACTGTTGTTCTCGTTCCATTTGTCTTTATCCCAGATTTCGATTCTGTTCAATACACCGACTACAACTATATCTTTTGTAAGTGAAGCATACTCTCTCAAAACCTGCGGAAGTAAGATTCTTCCCTGCTTATCAAGTTCCAGATCGGCAGCGCCGGCAAAGAAAAATCTCGAGAACTTTCTGGCATCTTTAGTGGTAAGTGGAATGCTTCTGAACTTTTCTTCTATTTTTTTCCATTCGTCAATTGGGTAACCGAAAAGACATCCGTCAAGTCCCTTGGTGACAACAAACGCATCGCCCAGCGACTCTCTGAACTTCGAAGGGATGATAACTCGCCCTTTAGTATCGATTGTATGATTAAACTCTCCCATCAACATATGGTACTCTCCACTTTATGGTATTTTGCACCACTTTCCACCACTTTTCTCTGATTATAGTCCAAAATCCCCATATAATCAATAGATTTGCGCAAAAAAAAGACAGTTTGGAAAAATTTCCAAACTGTCTTTATGATATTTTATCATATAAATAAAATCTGAATCAAAACCGCAAAGTATAATATCCTATATATTATCTTCCGCAGCAATATTTATATTTCTTACCGCTGCCACATGGACAAGGATCGTTTCTTCCGACCTTCTTTCCAACAATCACAGTACCGGACTTCTTCTGCTCAAGGTAAAGTGCTTTTCTCTTATCCTCATCGAAGATCTTCTCCCATGCAGGAATATTGTAGAGCCAGTCAGCCTTTGCATCCACCATATTCTTGTAAAGTTTTTCCTTATCGAAATGAAGGCTTACTTTTGTATCTTCCTCCATTGTCTCGATTGGGTTCGGTTCTACAAGGCTGTCATTGATTCCATCAAGGAAACCGGTCATATCCATAATTGAAAGCTCATATTTATCGGCAAGTTCTTTTACTGTTCCCTCTACGACCTCATCAGGGTTCTCAAGAAGTTTCTCGTAAACTCCCTTTTCAAGAAGGAAATATCTCTGCCAAAACTTCTGAAGTTCTCCTTTGTTTGTTTTCTCGTTGTAGGCAACTTTCTGCCAATCCTGTAATAATGCCATTTTATATACCACCTCAATATAATAGTCTTCTTAAAAAGCAAGTATCAGTATAACAAATAACACCTACATTTTCAATCTTTCTTTTCATCCTCCGAAGGAATCTCAGGTTTGTTTTCATCGCCCTTCATAAGCTTATATACAAACATATATGCCCATATCAAAACCGGTACAACTATTGTTGCATACACAGATACCTTGAGATAATCAAGTGCCCTCTCACTTCCTATAAGAGCAAATATAAGTGTTGAGAGATACAATCCCAAAAGGATAATAATCCCTATTACCGCAAGTATTCTTTTTATCTTTTTCACTCTTCTTCCTCCGTGTCGGTCGAATCTTCTTTTTTCGTCTTTGAATGGTGCTCCCAAGGCATACTTCTGTGTCCGTTATCCTGTTTCGGGAACAATATTTCCTCGAGCAGATACTGAACTATAGCCGCAAACGGAATTGCAAATAGAACGCCGACTACTCCAAACATTTTTCCTCCGCAAATAATGGAAATCAATATCCACAAAGAGGAAACCCCAAGTGTATTGCCAAAGAGCTTAGGTTTTATAACATAACCGTCAAGTGTCTGGATAACAAGTGTAAATCCCAAAAAGTAAAGTGCATAAATCGGTTTTATGAGAAAAAGAATAAACATTCCTATTACACATCCGATGATAGGTCCGAATGTAGGCGCAAGATTTGTCACGCCGACAACAACCGACAGCAATGCCACAAAAGGCATATGTGAGATCATCATAAATACCGCATTTGCAACTCCAACCAAAAAAGCCTCAAGAACAGAGCAGGATATATATCTGAGAAGAATGCTGTTGCACTTAACACTGAAGTCTACGAGTTTTTTGTAATTCTCAGGGCTTGTGATCTTTTGGAAAATCCTCGAAATCCATGGTGTTATATCACTCTTATCCAAAAGAAAATATATCGCCAAAATAATCCCAAGGCCGAAATTTGTCATTGAATGTCCTATTCCCGCCGAATTTGACAAAAGATTTTCAGTCAATGTCGGGAAATAGTCCTTTAACTTATCGACCAGAGAGTCAACAGTTTTGTTCAAATCCGTGTTCGGCGTCCCGTCACTTTTCTTTAAAAATCCTTCAAAAGAAGCCTGATAATCGTTAAGATTTGAGACAAAAGTTGTTATACTCTCAACCAGAGACGGTATGAGAGCCACAAGTAAAAGTGCAAGTACAAGTGCAACCAGAATGAAGGCTATCCCGACTGATGCGCCCCATCTTATCTTTTTTTTCTTTACATTCAACCGCTCCATTATCTGTTTCTCAACAAACATCGCAATCGGATTGATAAGATATGCTATGACAACCCCTACAAGCAAAGGTGAAATCAATATACCGATCCACGAAAAAAAAGTTCCCAAAACATTTATATTTTGTAACAGAAAAAAGAATAAAACGGTCGAACATCCCGCAACTGTATACGGAAACCATTTCTCATCTTTTATGTTTTTTAAATTCATTTACAACCTTCTTTCTCCCCATATTATAATTTCAATTCCAATTCTTTCACGGTCCGAGATAACACGGCCGAGCGCCAATACTCACTGAGATAAAACAAGAGGAATCCCTCCCGGGAAATTCCTCTCGATTATAGCACATATGACTTGCATTGTTACACATACATAGCATGTATTTAATACAATTTTAACTCATTTTTGACAATTTAAACAATTTGCAGGCATGCGAATCCAGTTCAACTGTCATTGTTTCATTAAACTCACCCAATTCCTTATGCTCCCACAAATCTCTGATTTTATATACACCGGATGCGTTTATGTCCTCGCCTCGTACTGCAAACTTTTCTCTCCATCCTCCGATATTGAATACTGCAACATACAATGATTCATCCTCACCGCATGCAGTCCAGATAACATGTTTTGTGCTTCTCTTTACCTGTCTTGCATTCTTGCCATTATTGTCAAGTTCAAGCACTTCACTGTTTGTCACAAGTTCTTTGGTCCACTCATCGAGATCTGTAAGTTCGCACCCCAAGATCAAAGGTGAACCAAATATACTCCAGAGTGTGATCATTGTTTTTTGCTCGTCTTTAGTAAAACATGTATATCTATCGGTTTTTCCGTTTTCCTCTCCTATTATAGAAAGATGTCCAACCGGTATCATATCGCAATCAGGATAACATCCCTCGCTCACATATTCACTCCACTCATTGCATCTCTCAAACATGTTGTACAAGAGTCTCCAGTCGTCCCAGAAATCGTTTGTAATTCTCCACATATTCGCATTCTCGCAAAGATGCTTTGCTTCGCTCAACATGGCAGGGCCCGGTGACAAGCTCAAAACTATCTCTCTTTTGCACTTGTCGATAGCACGTCTGTACATTTCTATTTCGTCCGCACAATACGAAATCGTCGACTCATCACCCGGGATTTTATAATTCACACAGATATCATCAATCTTTATAAAATCAACTCCCCAGGATGCGTATAGTTCCATAAGAGAATCTACATATTCCTGTGCTCCCGGCCTGGAGGCATCCAGTCCGTACATATCCGTGTTCCAGCAGCATATGGATGATGCATGGGCAATATCTCTCGCCTTATATTCCGTACCCTTGACAGGCAAATTCATATGAACGGCCATTCTTGGAATTCCTCTCATAATGTGAATTCCGAATTTCAAGCCTTTTTCATGAACATAGTCGGCGATATTCTTAAAGCCTGACCCTCCTTTTGATGAGGGAAAACGGTTTTCTGCCGGATAGGTTCTTCCATACTCATCTATGCAAAGATCAGCAAAATCGGTATAGTGTGATGACCTGGCATTTGGCTCATACCACTGAATATCGCAAACGATGTACTCATATCCGAACTGTTTAAGATTTTTTGCCATATAATCGGCATTTTTCTTAAGTACATCCTCTGTCACACTCGCACCGTAACAATCCCAACTGTTCCATCCTCTCGGCGGTTTCTTTGCAAAATCGTTCTTTTTTGTGTAATTCATTTCATAAACTCCGATTTATTTAAGATTTATTTTAAATAACCTTGCATTCTTCTCCGAAGGCATCTTAACGTGCAGACAATTGTTCCCGCACTCAAATTCGCAATTGACCTTCTTCGGATATATGACCTCAACAGAATCTATCTCCCCGATTTCGAGTGGGATATCAACCTCGTCACATTTCGGCAAAAGTACTTCAAGGTATGCAACCTTATCTTTTTTTACTCCATAGCAGAGAGCTTTGTCACTAATACGGTTCAAGCCGAATGGGAAGAAAGGAACAGAATCGGCAATATCGCCCCTTATAGCTTTGTAGCACTCGACACCCTCTTTTAAAAGATTCATGGAATTCTCTTTGAGTTTCCATACCATACCGCTCATATATGGTCTCAAAAGCAATCCGTTTACCATATTGTAAATGACATGTTCCTCATCATCCTCGTAAGGATAAACCCACATTCCGGCCTGTTCCGGTGTAACTGCAGATGCTACAGATGTTCCGATATAGGAATTGTATATATAATCCGTCTGATCGCTTGTGGACTGTAAACTCAAAAGTCTGAGCATTCCGTAATCCATTCTCATTGCTCCCGAACCACAGTTTTCAATAACAAGGTCCGGATGTTTTTTGAATATCTCTTCATACCAACTGTAGAGAGCTCTGTAATGGTCGAGGATTGCCTGCGCATTTGAATCCGTATAAAGATCGGAGCCATGTCCCATTGTAACGTTGTAATCAACTTTAAAATATCCCACACCATACTCATTTACAAGTCTGTCTACAACATCCATGCAGTATTTTCTTACATCAGGATTTCTGAAGTCCAAAAGATATCTCTTGTTGTCGATATGTCTCTTTCCGTGGCGGCACACAAACCAGTCATCCGGAAGTGTATCCGCAAGTTTGCATGCGGTTCCCATAACTTCTATCTCAAGCCAAAGTCCCATAACCATACCTTTGCTCTTTGCATAGTCGCACAGACTCTTAAGTCCGTTAGGGAATCTCTCCGGAGACTCTATCCACTCGCCGACTCTGTCCCACCAGTATCCTTTGTCATACCAACCGCAATCGAGGCAGAAATACTCGCATCCCATCTCAGCAGCCTTGTCGATGATTTTCATATCCTTCTCTTCGGTACAGTCGCCCATGAGACAGTTCATATAGTCATTGAAAACAACATTAAGTTTTTTATCATCGTCATTTTCTCTTCTCATAGCTCTTCTGTAGAGCGTCAGAGCTGCTATCGCCTCACTCACGTCTCCACAGACAACACCGAAGGCCGCAGGAACGGTTGTAAAGCATTCACCCTCCTTGAGATTGTACCACCAGCCGTGCTCCTGCTCCGTAGGGCCGCTAAGGCAGAGAGTAAGTTTCTTTCCCGGTTCGGAATCATATTCAATATGCCACTGACCGGAATTCTCAACTTGGAAACAGTATGTCTCATTCATCTCTCTGTCATATGTAAGTCCCATCGGAAGATGCTCTACGGAAGACCACGAGCTGAAGCCGGTATATGCATATCTGTTGTTTCCAAACCCCGGAAGATTGAATCCGTCAGCCGGCATTCTGGAGACATTGACATCTTCTATATCATGTTTTTCCCAATGGCTTTCACAACTCCAGCTGTTGTGAGGAGTGTAGATATCCGTCTTATCAAAATACTTCTTCTCCCCATCTCCGCACATGTTCTGATATACAAAGGAGGATACATATTCTATAGGAAGCGCTTCTTTTCCTTTGTTGGTTAAGGTTGTAAACACTCTGACTACCGGTGCGTTTTTGTATAGCTGCATATGGTAATCAGCAAAAAGGTCATACTCACTCTTCAGGTGAATGATAAGTTCCTTGCCCTTCTCATTGTCATTAATCTCATGGCTTATATATCTGAGATCATGTGATGCGCTGCTGGCATTGTGCTTGTAACCATGCATATCTCTGGTGGATTTTCCCGTAATCTGAAGTTCAATCACCGGAGGTGTATGAAGTGTCCTTCCGTCCGAACCTATAGGTGTCTTTTCCTCGGGTAAATCTTTTAGTTTTTCCCCAATGGCACTTGGCGAAAATCTTTTCAATTCTACGATCTTATTGTCATGAATCTTGAATTCAATATACAAACCGTACTCGTTTATAAGAATTCTGTTATCCATATTATCTCCTATTCCAGATACCAAGGAATATCATCGGCATCTTTAAAATTGTCATTTTCGATCTTTATATACTTCTTTAATGTTCCTTCCAAAAGGTAGGTTGAAATCAAGAAAGAAGGTCCGGGTAATACCGCAAGTAAAAAGGGGATCATGAAACTTAATATCACAAAAAAGACAACAAGCAGAATAAGTGCCAATGTCTTTATCGGATTTGATACTGACATGACTACAGAGTATTTAAACAACTCAATCATTCCACATTTATATCTGGACATTACAGGAAATATATAAACCAGTGTCATAGAAACCGTAAATCCAAGCATAACAAGCATAGTAAGATAAGAACCGCTCATCTGCGGAATCAGATACTCATAATTCATGACAAATCCAATCATAAATGCAAGCAATAATACATAGATAATACTATATACCATACCCTGTTTAAGATTATTCTTAAACGCTTCGATAAAAGAGTGAAATACAGTATCTCTCTTATGCCTGACAACCTTGGCCATAGCATAGTAAGCACCGCATGTTGCAGGGCCTATAGTTATAATCGGCACAGAAAACAAAAGCCACAAGAATCCTATATAAATCACATCCGCCGCATCGTTTAAAAAATTCATTATTGGCGTGTCCTTTTGTAAAAAATCTCCGAATTTCATAATCTTCCCTTATAAAATCAACTTTTAATAGCACTGTCGACCTGTCCCTGTATAAAATACTTCTGAAGAAAAAGATACAATATGATAAGCGGTAGCATTCCCACAACAGCATTTGCCGCAGCCTGCCCGTAATCATTCATAACAGATCCGAAGAAGTTTTTTATAACAAGTGTGATTGTCGACATATTTGCCTTCTGCAAAAAATAGTAAGAATAAGTATATTCATTCCAAACCCCAACACCCTGAAGAATGATTACCGTGACGGTTACCGTTCTGAGCTGTGGAAGTATGATCTTAAAAAAAGTCTGAAGACTTGTAGCTCCGTCAATAGCAGCAGCCTCATCTAAGCCTCTCGGAATTGATGAAATAAAGTTTGTGTACAAAAATATTACAAGCGGCAAACCGAATGAGCTGAGCACAAGAATTATTCCCCAATAAGTAGATGTTCCATGTATCTTTGACATCGTAGAATACACACCGACCAATGTGGTTAGTGGCGATATCATCATTACACTCATAATAAGGTTTCTCACAACCTCATTGAACTTGGACTGATTTCTTGAAAGTGCATATGATGCAAGGCATCCGACAACAATCTCAAGCACAAGTACCCCAACAGTTATAATTAGTGAGTTTCTGATACCGGTAAAAATCTCTCCGGTCTCAAAAAGCTTTTTGTAATTGTCCAGATAAATCGGATTGGCCAACAATATTCTTGAAGACGTATCGTTGAATGTCTTTAAGGATACATTGATGATTACATAAAAAGGAAAAAGGTAAACCAGAAGCAAAAGCAAGCTCACTATATACTTCCATATATCTTTTTTTCTCCATGGAATTTTGCCCTCTTCCGAAGGATCAAATATAACACCTTCACCTGTGTCTATATATTTTGGCTTTACAAAAAACCTTTTTATCTTCTCAAACATCAGATCTCAACCTCCTTCTCTTTCTTACGGAAGTAATTGTTTACAATCATTGCTATAACCATGATCATAACGAAAGAAAATACACCGACCGCAGCCGCGTATCCCGCTCTCTCAGCGTCAAAATAACGGTTTGCTATATATGTTGCAAGAGAGTTCGATTTCTTTGCCGGCCCACCGTCTGTCAACGCGATGATAACATCATAGAGTTTCAATCCACCGATAAGATTGAAGGTTACGGATGAAGAAAGTGCCGGTGTGAGAAGAGGCAGGATAATATGTCTGAAAAGTTGCCATGAATTTGCGCCGTCTATTGTAGCCGCCTCGATATATGACTGGGATATTCCCTGCATTCCGGCAAGATAAATAACCATCGATATTCCGACAAACTGCCATACGTTTACAAATATAATTGCAAATATTGCAGTATTTGCCTGGCCGAGCCAGTTCACCTTGTCAATTCCGAAAAACAGAAGGATGTCATTGATAACACCACCGTTGGTCTGGAAGAAAAAGTACATAATATATCCCATGACAAGACCTGATACCATAGCAGGCATGTAGATAACAGTTCTTACTATTTTTCTCCCTTTGAATTTTGTATTTAAAAACAGTGCCAACGCAAGTCCTATAACCTGCTGAAAAAATGTACTTCCAAAACCGTATAATAAAGTATTTCTCAATGCGATAAGGAAGTTCTTATCGGTGACAAGAGAAATATAATTGTTTATTCCGAAAAACTCCTTGCTCTGCGAATAGCCGTTCCAGTTAAAGAAAGAAAGGTAGATAGCATTTGCAAGAGGATAAGCAACAAACAGAAGCATTATTATAACCGCCGGAATATAATAAATATTTAGCTTTTTATATCTTTTTTCCATAAATTACGCTTCTCCTTAAAATGAGGGCTATGCAAGGCATAGCCCTCAAGTTAAACATAATATTTTTTAGTTTGTTAGTTACCCATCAAATCATTGTAGTTGTCGGCAACAATTCCTGTTGCTTCCTCGATATAGCTTGCCGGATCTCCGTCAGCATAAAGTGTATCAACAGCATCTGTCATTACACTCCACATTCCTGAAGGAAGATACTCTCTGTCAAAGAAGTTGTCGTAGCAGAGATCTCCGTCAAACATTGTCTGTGCCTCTTTGAAAGCATCTGCGGTATATGCTGCATCTGTTCCTGATTCTACTTCACAGTCAGTAAGAGCAGGGATTCCTCCGTCGATCTTAACAATCTCAGCTGCTATCTCAGGCTGTGCAAGATACTCGAGAAGCTGCTTGCACTCTGCTTCGTACTCAGTGTCTTTCCAGATACCGAAGCATGAGAAGTTTCCTTCTCCTGTTCCAAAGTATGAAGGAGCGTCATCGCTTGCAGCCGGTACAGGAAGAACTCCGATATTTGCATCAGCATTCTGCATACGTATAGATGGAATATTCTCTGTAGAGAACATTGTGAAAGCACCTGTTCCGTTTGCGAGAGCATTGAGAACCTCATCTCTCTTTCCTGAAGCATAATCATCATTGATCCAACCGTTGTCAAACCAGGTTGTCATCATATCGAATGCTTCTGTATGAGCTGTCCAGTCAAATGTACCGCCCTGTAATGCCTCGATATTTGCATCCTTGTCAGCCACACCGTCGTTTGTGTAAAGTGTAGGCCAGATAACCTCAAGCATATATGAATCGTAAGCATCTCCGAGAACCATCTCGATAGGTGTTACACCGTTTGCTTTTATCTTCTCGCAAGCAGCATTGAAATCATCCCATGTACGAATCTCAGACGGATCTACTCCTGCATCTGAAAGAACATCTTTGTTGTACATAATACCTGCAACAGCCTGTGTGATAGGAAGAATAAAGAGTTCTCCGTCATCATTTGTGATAACGTTCTTCAATCCCGAATCAATCTTTTCAGTCCAAGACTCATCTGCAAGATTCATCATGTACTCGCTGTAACGGATAAGCGACCAGCCATGTGTTACCCAAACATCCGGTAGATCGTTTGAAGCCATCTTTGTCTTCATTCCCGACTCGTAATCTCCGCCGAGGTTTACTATAGTAACATCAATACCTGTCTCCTCTGTAAAATCAGCTATGATCTGCTGGAATACAGCATAATCATCTGTACTTAAATTGTACTCAAGTTCAATGCTTCCCTCAGGAACTTCTGTGACAGCCGCTTCTGTCTCCTCAGCATCAGCACTCTCTGCCTCAGCCTCTTCTGCCTCAGCCTCTTCTGTCTCAGTTTTTTCCGAAGAAGCAGAATCGCTTGAAGATGAGCTTCCGCATGCTGCGAGAGAAAATGCCATTGTGCCCACAAGAGTGAGACTTAAGATCTTTTTCATAAGTTTGCTTTTCATTTTGCAACCTCCCATTTTGTAAAACCCACAATCAATTTTCAATTTTTAAAAATGTACATTTTTTACATCTTGAATTATAATAAACATCGCATGGTCAAAACACATATTTTGGCAATGAATACCACATAATTTTTGCAAACAGGTTAAGGGGGTTACTATGAGCAAAAAAGAACCGTTGTACGAGGACAAGCTCGAAAACTACTTCATAGTGCACGAGCGATCATCGTTACAATTCCCGCTACACGTGCATTCTTATATAGAATTTGTGCATGTATTGGAGGGTGAATTGGACATGCAGATAGGTGACAATCGATACATTTTATCAACTGGGGATATGACTGTCATCTTTCCAAACATAAAGCATGATTACCACACAATTTCTAACGACAACCACACAAATCTTGCAATATATAATTGTCTGTTGCATCTTATTCCCATGCACAAGTCAATACTGTTGCAGAATATTCCTACATCTCCAATCATAAGAGCTGAGAATGTTCATGAGGATATGAAATGGATAGAACACAGACTTGCTCATGTCGATCCGAAAGCAGATAACAATATTTTTGTCGGCTCACTCTTCTCTATGATACTGTGTCACTGCTATCCGTATATGAATTTAAAAACCAGGACCGAAAACAACTATTCCGATATAACGGAAGAAGTCATATCATATGTGGCAAATCACTGTATGGATAACATATCTCTTCAGACTGTTGCAAAAGAGTTTGGCGTAAGCCCATACAAGGTATCGCGCATCTTTTCCGGGGTCATAAAAACCTCATTTCCGGAATACGTCAAGGTTCACAGAATAAATAATGCCGGATTCATGCTCGCAAACACCGATAAGGATATCACAAGTATCGCCTATGAGTGTGGTTTCAACAATCAGCAGAATTTCAATAAGGCATTCAAGGAATGTGAGGGCGTCACTCCTTCGGAATACAGAAAGCATGTCATAGGAAATATCAGCAAGAGTGGAAGGGTTCCTTCTCTTCCTACAGGTATAATCGAATCCACAAACAAAACGATACAAACGCTTTCTATCAGTGGATAATATTATGCACATACTTGCGGAGCATTTATCTCAGAAGGGAATTGCAACCTGACATAGAAAAAAAGGATTTTGAGGCATATCGCTTCAAAATCCTTTTTATTTTCAAATTATTCTTCTGATTCCGTTTCTGTAGATTCTGTTTCTGCAGATTCAGTCTCCATAGTTTCTGTATCTTCTGTCTCTGTCTCGGTTTCCTCTTCTTCAGCAATCAGATCGTCAATAGATGTCTCAAATCCGGTCGCAACCGTAGAATCAACAAGGTAGAGATTCTCATCGGCATCCGATGTCATATAGTATTCACCTGTTATATCATTTTTCATTCCCACCGTAAGTATCACGGTGTTCTCATCGGATGTAGTCAATGTCATTATCTCCGTAGGTGAATCAAATCCATAATCGGAAAGATCCTCGTAATCATCGATAACCGTTGTTGCCTCCATGTGGTCAAAATCAGATGCTATGGCACTGACCTTGTCCTCATCAAGATCGTATTCCGGATACTCTGCACAGATCCAACTGTCATCAATCAGAGAAAATGTAAGTGTCTCTCCGTCAACCTGATAAGAAAATGAAATTATATCCGAAGCATCCGCTTCCGTTACATAAATCTTGGCTGCTTCTTCCTCTTCTGCCTCTTTTTCGGCCACGCTCTCATTGTATTTTATAAGAGCCACATACCCGAGAAGAGCTATAACGAGAACACAAACCAAAACGATAAAGGTTTTCTTCTGTTTTTTCACTATTTTCTTCTCCTTCTGACCCATATAATTATTCCGAGAATAATGAGTATTATCGGAATTACAACAACAAATATGACACCGAAAGCTATAAGTATGGACGAAGCTATTGTGAGTGATGAGCTGTCATATTCTTTTACAGGAATGACGATTCCCTCTACACTATCAGTATCCGTGCATGAAGATATCACATCTGAAAATACCGATACATTGTTTCCGCTTACCATACTGTCAGCCTCATCTGTAAACATTGTCTGTGAAGTGAATACGGCAAGTACCGAAGAAGTCTCATCATCTATTG
>JAILHT010000133.1 GCA_024695665.1 Lachnospiraceae bacterium | reverse complement strand
GTGGATGCGAAGGACAAGTACACCGGGGGGCACTCTATACGAGTGGCCGAGGGTGCTAGAGCCATAGCAAAGGAGCTCGCATGGAGTGATGAGGAGTGCCAGAATATTTACAATATAGCCATGCTTCATGACATCGGAAAGATTGCCATACCGGACAGCATTCTAAACAAGGCCGGAAGGTTGAGTGAGCAGGAAGAGAAGATAATGAGGCAGCATCCTACAATAGGATATGAGATTTTAAAGGATATAAATTTTTTGGAGCATGTCCAGGACGGCGCGCATTATCATCATGAGAGATGGGACGGAGAGGGTTATCCGGCCGGCTTAAAGGGTGAGGAGATTCCTCTTATAGCAAGGATAATCTGTATCTCAGACAGTTATGATGCCATGAACTCCGACAGAGTGTACAGAAAGAAGCTCACTCATTCAAGCATTATAGAAAAGTTTAAAGAGGGCGCCGGAAAGCAGTTTGATCCGAAGCTCACAGCACTCTTTGTAAATATGCTTGAGAACGGATACAAGATCGACTCAAGGGAGACTGCGCTTGAAAATATGGACAATATAGGTGAGGAGAGTCTTCTTCTCTACAAGATAGTCAATGAGTACACAGCAGATCTTCAGAGTATGGCGGACACTGATTCTCTCACGGGGCTCTACAACAGAAATTATATGAAGAAAAAGGTGGAAGGCATGCTCATAGAATCCGAGCATGGTGTCTTTTTCATGATAGATGTGGACAATTTCAAGTCCATAAATGATACGCACGGTCATATCGTAGGAGATCTTATACTTAAGATGTTCTCAGATGTCATCAGGGGAGAATTCAGAGATGCCGATGTTCTCTGCAGAATCGGCGGTGATGAGTTTGCTGTATTTCTTCCGGGGAATCCTGACAGGGAGACGATAAAGAAAAAAGCACAGGATATAATAGATGGTGTAGCCGCAAGACCTGAGATGGCTCATTACGGAATAAAGAGCGGAGTGTCAATCGGTATATCGACATGTCCGGATGACGGAAAAGACTTTGACACCCTCTACGGGTGTGCGGATAAGGCGCTTTATTTTGTCAAGGAGAACGGCAAGAACAAATACCATTTCTTCGGCAACGAGAAGTTGGATATTGAGAGAAGCAGGGTGAATGTGGATATAGAACAGATCAGGCAATATCTCGAAGAGGGCTTATCACATGCAAAGGGAGCTTTTACGCTTGAGTATGAAGGTTTTAAGAAGATATATCAGTATCTCGATCGCTATTCAAAACGAAATGCGACAGATATACAGATAGTTCTCTTCACTCTGACTGAAAGTGGAAAGACATACATGGATTTGGATATCCTGGACGAGACTATGCTGGCTTTTGACAAAGCTGTAGTTAAGACACTCAGACGTGCGGATGTCGGAAGTATATATTCCAGCAATCAGTATGTACTTATCCTCATGAACACGGACAGAGTGAACGGAGAGACAGTTGCAAAGCGAGTTGTCTCAAAATTTGAAGAGATTAGCCCTTACGAGGGACTTGATGTAAGCTTTGAGATGGAATCTATGACCGGTGGAATTCTGGGTATCAAACCGTAGGAAATACAGATTTACGGCGGATGCGAGTGGCAAAAGTTAGTTTTACAGTCTTTTATGTATTTTTGAACTTTGTGACTGTAACAAAAACAAAAAAATACAGTTTTTACGCTATGGTCGTATTTGAAAACTGTAAATAAAAAAATGCAGGAAATTATATTACAGTTTTGTTTTTTGAGATTGTAAATAAAACTGTAATTTGAGGAAAGCTTTACATGCCGAACAAAGAAAAAATGAGAAAAAACTGTAAAAGTAACTTCGGAGACATATGAATTGTAAAATAGTGGGGGAAAAATGATGGATTTTACAATAAATGAGATGCAAAAGATGCAGAAAATCCTGCAGGAACAGTACAAGGATAAGTGGGAGAGCATAGAACCGGAAAACGGCAAGAACAAATTGCTGTGGATGGTTGGAGAGATAGGGGAAGTAATTGATATCGTCAAGAAAAACGGCGGTGAGAAGGCTTCCGAGGATCCTGCTATTAGGAGTCACCTTATCGAGGAGATGGCGGATGTCCTCATGTTTTACAATGATGCCATGCTCTGTTATGGCATAACTGCGGATGAACTCAAAAATTCCTACAAAGAGAAGTTTGAGAGAAATATGAAACGCTGGTAAAGAAAATCCGAAAGAGCAACCATAAAGGACAAAACAAAGAATGAACAATAAAGGCCGTGAAAATGAGAAATCATTTTCACGGCCTAATCTTTTTTAAATCAAAGTCACAGATTATTCTTCTATAGAGTAGTTTGGAGCTTCCTTCGTGATATGAATATCATGTGGATGACTCTCTTTGAGAGCTGCGGAAGTAATCTTTACAAACTTGCCTCTGTCATGAAGCTCTGAGATTGTAGGGCATCCGCAATAACCCATACCTGAACGGATTCCACCGAGCATCTGGAAGATTGTGTCTTCTACAGAACCCTTATATGCAACACGTCCTTCAACTCCTTCAGGAACAAGTTTCTTTGCGTCTTCCTGGAAGTAACGGTCTTTGCTTCCGTTCTCCATAGCTGCGATACTTCCCATTCCACGGTATACCTTGTATTTTCTTCCCTGGTAGAGTTCGAATGTACCCGGAGCCTCGTCACATCCTGCGAAGAGAGATCCCATCATACATACGTTTGCTCCGGCTGCGAGAGCTTTTGTCATATCTCCTGAGTACTTGATTCCTCCGTCGGCGATAACAGGAACACCTTTCTCTTTTGCCACCTCGTAGCAATCCATGATAGCAGAGATCTGAGGAACACCGATACCTGCGACAACTCGTGTTGTACAGATGGACCCCGGTCCGATACCAACCTTAACGGCATCGGCACCGGCCTCGATAAGAGCCTTTGTAGCCTCGCCTGTGGCGATGTTTCCTGCTATTACCTGAAGGTCAGGATATGTGGATTTTATCTTCTTTACTGCATCGATGATGTTCTTTGAATGACCGTGAGCAGAGTCGACAACAACAACGTCGACATGAGCTTTTACGAGAGCATCGATTCTCTCCATCATATTTGCGGTGATTCCTACACCGGCACCGCAGAGAAGACGTCCGAGATCATCCTTTGCGGACAGAGGATATTTGATCTGCTTCTCGATATCTTTAATGGTGATAAGTCCCTTTAAGTTTCCGTCTGCATCGACGATAGGAAGTTTTTCTTTTCTTGCCTTTCCCAAAATCTTTTTAGCCTCGTCCAAGGTGATGCCTTCTTTGGCTGTTACAAGATCTTTGGATGTCATGCAGTCTGCAATCTTCTGAGTGAAATCCTCCTCGAATTTGAGATCACGGTTTGTGATTATTCCGATAAGCTTCTTTGAGCCTTTCTCACAAATCGGAACACCGGATATTCTGAATTTTCTCATAAGGTTTTCAGCATCCTGAAGTGTATTGTCTGGATTTAAGAAAAATGGATCGGTGATTACACCGTTTTCGGAACGTTTTACTTTGTCTACTTCTTCAGCCTGAGCTTCTATAGACATGTTTTTGTGGATGATACCGATACCACCCTGTCTTGCCATAGCTATAGCCATGCGATGTTCGGTTACAGTGTCCATTGCAGCACTCATCATAGGTATGTTGAGTGTGATCTTATTTGTGAGCTTTGTGGTTACGTTTACCATGTTTGGAGTGATTTCCGAATACTGTGGAACCAAAAGCACATCATCAAATGTTATGCCTTCGCCGATAATATGAGCCATTTTTTCTTCCTCCTTATAAATCTTTGTCTTTTATTAATTATTTTAACGAATTCTAGCAAAAATAAATATACGTGTCAATCAAGAACATCATAACTTCACAAAGTTTTTTTAATGTGATAATCTAAAGTATATTTTTCGGATTTCGGGGAATATACAAGCTTTTGATTAATTATTCGTTAAGAGCGAAAAAACATTGTAAAGAGGTTGATTATGGAATTCAGACCGTGTATAGATATACACAATGGCAGAGTGAAGCAGATTGTCGGCGGAAGTTTGAAAGATAAAAATAATGAAGCGAAAGACAATTTTGTTTCTGAAAAAGGTGCCGACTATTATGCATCGCTTTACAGGAAAGACAATCTTAAAGGCGGACATATTATTTTGCTCAACCCTGTGGGAAGTGAATATTATGAGGCCACCAAGAGTCAGGCACTTTTGGCACTTAAAGCTTATCCTTCGGGTATGCAGATAGGCGGTGGCGTGAATGACAGGAATGCCGCGGAATTTTTGGATGCCGGAGCGAGTCATGTCATAGTTACCTCGTTTGTTTTTTCCAACGGAAGAATAAATTATGAGAATCTGAAAAAGCTTGAGTCCGAAGTCGGAAAAGAACATATCGTTCTCGATGTCAGCTGCAGAATGAAGGACGGCAAATATTATGTTGTGACAGAACGTTGGCAAAAGTTCACTGAGGAGATTGTTACAGGGGAACTTTTGGACGAACTGTCCGGATATGCAGATGAGTTTTTGGTACATGCCGTGGACGTCGAGGGGAAAGTTAACGGGATAGAGAGAGCGCTTGTAAAAGAGCTCGGAAGATGGGGAAAAATCCCGTTGACCTATGCAGGCGGTATAAAGGATTTAAATGATATAGAAGAAATCCGAAAGCTCGGAGATGGAAAAATGAACTTTACAATAGGAAGTTCTTTGGATATCTTCGGCGGGAAAATGAGCTATGAAGAAGTGCTTGGCGCAGTGAAAAAACACTGAAGAAAAGCGGATAGAAAGAGACAGTGCACAAGGGAAAAGGAGCAGACAATGGCAAAGTACACAAAGGAAGATATATTACGTTTCGTGGAGGAAGAGGATGTGGAATTCATTCGACTTCAGTTCACTGATATATTCGGAAATCTTAAAAATATGGCTGTGACATCCAGCCAGCTTGACAAGATTTTGGACAACAGATGCAAATTTGACGGTTCATCGATAGAAGGCTTTTTGCGAATTGAGGAATCGGACATGTATCTTCACCCGGACCTCGACACATTTACAATATTCCCGTGGAGACCTCAGCAGGGGAAAGTCGCAAGATTTATATGTGATATTTATCTCCCGGATGGAAAACCTTTCGAGGGGGACCCAAGAAGGGTGTTGAAAAAGGCTATAGCTCATGCAAATGAGCTCGGCTACAGTTTTGATGTCGGACCGGAGTGTGAGTTTTTCTTATTCCATACAGATGACGAGGGAAGACCTACTACAATCACCCATGAGAATGGCGGATACTTTGATCTTGGACCGATAGATTTGGGAGAGAATGCAAGACGTGACATGGTTCTCACATTGGAGGATATGGGGCTCACGGTAGAGACCTCACATCATGAGTGTGCTCCTGCACAGCACGAGATAGATTTCAGATACGCAGATGCCCTAACGACAGCTGATAATATAATGACCTTCAAGCTTGCCGTAAAGACAATTGCAAAGAGGCACGGACTTTTTGCAAGCTTTATGCCAAAGCCAAAGAGCGGTATCAGCGGAAGTGGCATGCACATAAATATGTCACTCTCAAAAGACGGAAATAATATCTTCTTTGATGAGAAAGACAAGAACGGTCTGAGCAAGGAAGCATATTATTTTATGGGAGGAGTCCTAAAGCATGTTGATGCAATGACTCTCATCACAAATCCTATAGTGAATTCATACAAGAGATTGGCCGGAGGATACGAAGCACCGGTTTATATCGCGTGGTCAAAACAGAATAGAAGCCCTCTTGTAAGAATCCCTACCGCAATGGGAGAAAGCACAAGGATAGAGCTCAGAAGCCCGGATCCTGCAATGAATCCGTACCTTGCACTCGCGCTTTTGCTCGAGGCTGGTCTCGATGGAATAAAGAACAAAATCGAGCCGGGCGAGGCAGTGACTAAGAATGTTTATGATATGACAGATTCGGAGAGGGAGGCATGCGGCATAAAATCTCTGCCACTCTCGCTCAAGGATGCCATTGATATATTCAAGGATGACGAATTTGCAAAAAATGTTGTCGGTCGGCACATCACCGAAAAATATCTGGACGCAAAAAGAAATGAGTGGGAAGAGTATTCTTCAAGTGTTTCAGAGTGGGAGATAAACGAATATTTACATAGAATTTAGGATGATTTTGTATGGATATAATAATTGTATTTCCTAAGAAGGAAAATGCCATACGAATCAAGCAGATATTGCAGCAAAGCGGTTATGATTCATGCTTTGTGGCAACTACCGGAGCAAAAGCCCTTGAGACGGTACAGAACCTCGACTACGGCATAGTTATCAGCGCATTTAAGTTGTGCGACATGATGTATGGGGAACTCGAAGAATATCTGCCAAATACATTCAGGATGCTTTTGGTGGCGCCTGCAAATGCGTTTGAACAGCTGGATTATTCAAGAAGCAGTTCGGGATGTCTGAAACTACCGTTCAAGGTGCATGAACTTCTTGCCGAGGTTGAGAATATCTCATCGGAGATTCAAAGATACAGGAGAAAACTTAGGGAGAAACCTAAGGAGAGAAGCGAGGAGGAGAAAAAACTCATATCCAAAGCGAAACTGTATCTTATGGATACAAAAAAAATCGATGAGAGCGCTGCGCACAGATATCTTCAGAAGAGAAGTATGGATAATGGAACAGATATGACAGAGACGGCACAGATGATACTGCAGTTGGCCGGCGTGTCATAAAACAAATGGTTGTGGGGAAAGGAAAACGATGGCTAAACAACTTAAGTTTACAAAGATGCACGGCATCGGAAATGATTATGTATATGTGAATTGCTTCGAGGAGAAGGTGGAAAACCCTTCGGAACTTGCGAAATTTGTAAGCAACAGAAACTTCGGAGCGGGATCGGACGGACTTATCTTGATCAAGCCGTCAGACGTTGCAGATTTTGAGATGGATATGTACAACGAGGACGGATCACGCGGAAAAATGTGCGGAAACGGAATAAGATGTGTTGCAAAGTATGTTTACGATAAAGGTCTCACTGACAAAGAGCATATAAGTGTTGCGACACAGTCTGGGATCAAATATCTCGATTTCACGGTGGAGAATGGGAAGGCGGTTCTTATAAAAGTAAATATGGGAGCGCCGGAATTTGACACGGATAAGATACCGGTCGTGTCCGACGAGAAAAAAATGGTCGGAGCACCTTTTGAGGTCAACGGCAAAAATTATACGGTAAGCTGTGTATCCATGGGAAATCCACACTGTGTAATCTTCACCAACGAGGATGTGAAGAAGATGGATCTTGAAAAAATCGGTCCTTCGTTTGAAAAACATGAAAGATTTCCTGAGGGAGTTAACACGGAATTCGTAAATATTATAAACAGAAAGGAACTCATGATGAGAGTGTGGGAGAGAGGCTCGGGAGAGACTCTTGCCTGCGGAACGGGAGCCTGCGCCACCGCGGTATGCGCGATAGCAAACGGATATGCTGACGATGAGGTCACTGTTCACCTTCTCGGAGGAGATTTAAAAATATTTTGGGACAAAAATAAGGACCTGGTCTATATGACAGGTCCCGCAACCATCGTGTACGACGGTGTGTTTTATTTTGAATAAGTCAATATTTAATCATGACTCGGGCAGCTTTGAGTTGATCCAATTGGTGAGTTTGGTCTGGAAATAGTCCGGTCCCCACGAACCCGCATCGGTCATGATAGCATTTACCGCATCCATAAGCTCACAGCAGATTATCAGGATGCGGTAAGCTCTTTTATAGAAGTCTTCCAGACTCTCATCATAGCGCTGGACAATATCTCCGCCCAGTTTTACCACATCATTATTTATAAATCCGCACACGGAAACAGAATTTATGCCATAGGCATTTTTCTTTTCCATAAGGCTTAATGACTGCATTTTTCTGCAGTTGATTATGTCTGTCTCAGTTGCTTTTGATTTCTTGAGCCAATGTTCGAATTCGTTTATGTCATGTTTAATTGCCATTTAATCACCTATTCAATATCTGTTACTATCCCGTTTACATCTACTGATGCACCGTACGATATTTCTGTTAGATAGGAGAAGAGGGCATTAGCCTCATCGCCGTAAGTCTGTGATGTTTTTGCATTCTGTGCGGTTGCCGGAATGACTTCATAGGATGCACTCAAATCCTTTATAGCTTCAGTGGAGTCTTCCGTTTCAGTGATATTTACTTTTATGGCAGCCGTTTTATCGGTTGTCTGTCCGAAAATATAATTTCCAAGGCTGTAGAATACCGGTTTACCGTCAAAGTATTCAATGCCCTGCAGACAATGAGGATGTGCGCCTATTACAAGGTCCGCACCTGCGTCAATATACATTTTCGCCATGTTCACCTGGTAGTCCTCGGGATAATTCTGTCTCTCTATACCCCAGTGAACATACACGGTTAAAAAATCACATTGCGTCTCTGCCGCTTCGATAGCCGCGACAAGCTTTGCGGGATCGTAAGTTCCGAAACACCCCGGATTTGTATCGGTGGCTTCCCATGATGCGAGAGGCCATACGCGCGATGCGGCCAAAAAACCGAAATTTATGCCGTTCGCTTCAATATATTGAGGCTCCATTGCCCTCGCGGCATTTGCCCCTGCCCCGGCATAGAGAATTCCCGCCTGATCTAAGGTGTCAAAAGTGTCCAAAAGCGCCTCCGCTCCGAAATCAAGCACATGGTTGTTGGCAAGTGTGACGATGTCTATGCCCATGTCATTGAAGGCGGATACATATACCGGATCGGTTCTGAAGGTGAACTGTTTGTCCTCAGCTTTAGTACCTCTTGTACTGAAAGGAAATTCTTCGTTCACCATGCATATATCGGCATCTTGCATAAGAGCCTGCAGATCGTCCGAGAGGATCCCGTCAATCCCGGACGACTGGTAAAGGGGTAAAGTCCTGTCACCGAGGAGAATATCTCCTGTGAAAACCAAGGTTGCACTTTGCGGTGTGTAAGAAGGTGTTTCTTCTGTCGCTTCCTCTGTTTCAAACTCAGAGGAAATCTCGGTTTCTTTCGGTACTATCGTCTCGGTTTCTGAATTCAATCCTTCACCGGTTATTTCAGAAGAAGATTCTAATTCAGAACTTGCTACTATAGTACCACTTTTTTTAGAATTTAGCACCATAGAAATTATAATTAATACGATCATTATCAAAAGTAAAACAGGTAACAGAATAGCCAGAATTTTGATAGGTTTTGTTTTCATAACGATTCCCCTTTTAATGTTATATATTAATCATAGGAAGGGGGCAAAAGAGTGTCAAATAAAATCGAAAAAATGTGTTGACATCGTATACATTTAAGATTAAACTTTATGCAAGTTTTAAATATAAACGATTGAAACCAATGAGTGAGAGAAGTAGGTAAAGGATTCGTGACAGAGAGCTGCGGGCGGTGAGATGCAGTGACGATTGAATTTATTGAATGGACTCACGAGGGCAGCTTGAAAACAATTATTACAGTTAGTAGACGCTGACGGGTTCCTCACCCGTTACCAGAGAGGTGCATATGATGGTGTGCAGAAGTGAGTGGCTGTATTACAGCAAAATGGGTGGTACCGCAGGAGAATGTTAGCTCTTGTCCCTACGAAGATGTAGGGACAAGAGCTTTTTTTGTTGTCCTGGGCAAAAAATTAATAAAAATACAAAACAGGGGGATAAATAAGGTGTATCCGACATGTGAGGAGATAATAGATCTGGCAAAAGATTATAAAGTTGTGCCGGTTGTGAAAGAAATATACGCGGATGTAATGACTCCGATAACGCTGGTCAGAAAACTCTCCGGAATAAGCGAAAACTATTTTTTGCTGGAGAGTGTCGAGGGCGGAAACAAATGGGGAAGATATTCATTTTTGGGATATGATCCGATAATGAAGGTTTCCTGCCTGAACAAGGTTGTGAAAGTGGAGGATGAAAACGGAAAAGTAGATGAGATAAAGACAGACAAACCGCTTGACGTCATAAAAGACATAATGAAGGACTATAGGGCGCCGAGACTTAAGGATGTACCTCCTTTTGCGGGCGGATTCATGGGATATTTCGCATATTCGATGATAGGTTATGCGGAGCCGGTGTTGAATATCAAAAAAGGATTGTCAAAAGATTATGAGTTGATGTTGTTCGACAAGATAATAGCCTACGATCACTTGAAGCAGAAGATATGCATAATAGTGAATATGAAGACTGACAGAGTCATGGAAAACTACGGAAAGGCCATGGCGGACATTGAAAAGATAATAAGCACTATAAACAATGCTCCTGTCACAGACAGTCCGGTCACGGAAAAAGAAGTCACATTCAAATGTAATGTCTCAAAGGAAGAGTATATGAGAACGGTCGAGAAAACCAAGGAGTACATCTACGAAGGTGATATTTTCCAGGCGGTTATATCGAGACAGTTTTCGGCGGATTACAAAAGCAGTCTTTTAAATGCATACAGAGTGCTCAGAACGACAAATCCTTCGCCTTACATGGTCTATTACCACTTTGGAGAGGAGGAACTTATGAGTACATCTCCGGAGACACTTGTCAGACTTGAGAATGGAAGGCTCACAACCTTCCCTGTTGCAGGAAGCAGACCGAGAGGATTGACAGAGGAGGAGGACGAGAAACTTGCAAGAGAACTTCTTGCAGATGAGAAGGAACTTGCGGAGCACAACATGCTCGTCGATCTCGGAAGAAACGACCTCGGAAGGATATCAAAGTTCGGAAGCGTCTCAGTGACAAAATACAAGATGCTCCACAGGTACTCGAAAATAATGCATATATGTTCACAGGTCGAGGGCGACATAAGAGATGATGAAGATTCAATGAGCGCCATAGAGGCCGTACTTCCGGCAGGAACGCTCTCCGGAGCACCAAAGATCAGAGCCTGTGAGATCATAGAGGAGATGGAGAGTGAACCGAGAGGAATATATGGCGGAGCACTCGGATATGTCGATTTTACGGGGAATCTCGACACCTGTATCGCAATAAGAATGGCGGTACACCACGAGGGAAAGGTTTATGTTCAGGCCGGAGGAGGGATCGTAGCAGACAGCTCACCGGAGGCTGAGTATGAAGAATCGGCAAACAAGGCGGCAGCTGTGATGAATGCGATCATAAGAGCGAGGGAGGTAGAAGGATGATACTTATAATAGACAATTATGACAGTTTTACCTACAACCTTGTGCAGATGGTAGGAACATTGAATCCGGAGATCAAAGTTATAAGAAATGATGCCATAAAACCGGAGGAGATAGAGAAGATGAATCCGGATCACATCATTCTCTCACCGGGGCCGGGATATCCGGCAGATGCGGGAATACTTGAAGATACAGTGAGAATGTATGCGGGGAAAATACCAATCATGGGTGTCTGTCTGGGGCACCAGGGAATATGCGAAGTATTCGGAGCAAAAGTGGGGCATGCGAAGGAACTGATGCACGGAAAGAGTTCCTACACAAAGCTTGATACCGCCTGCCCGATATTTGAAGGGCTGCCTGACACCTTAAAGGTTGCGAGATACCACTCTCTTGCGGCGATGGAAGAGAACTTTCCAAAGGAACTTGAGGTGGTCGCAAGGACAGATGATGGCGAGATAATGGCGGTCTGGCACAGAGAAAAAAATGTGTTCGGACTGCAGTTTCATCCGGAGTCGATACTGACGGATGACGGGGAAAAAATGTTAAAAAATTTTATCTCAATCTGAGATAACAAGTAAATCGGATAGGCAAATTACGGAGGAAAAAACAATGATCAAAGAGGCAATAAAAGAAGTAATCGAAGGAAAAGACTTAAATGCAAACGAGGCTCGCGCCGTTATGGATGAGATAATGAGCGGACAGACAACACAGTCACAGACAGCAGCTTTTCTTACTGCATTGAGAATAAAAGGAGAAACAATTGAAGAGATCACGGCTCTGGCAGAGGGAATGAGGGCAGCCGGAACAACAATAAAACCTGATACAGAGGTTATGGAGATCGTAGGAACCGGCGGAGATGAGGTCGGAACCTTCAATATCTCAACTACATCAGCTTTCGTTGTGGCAGCAGCCGGAATACCTGTGGCAAAACACGGAAACAGAAGCGTATCCTCAAAGAGCGGAGCCGCAGACATTCTTGAGAGCATGGGAACAAAGCTTGATCTTGATGTAGATCAGAACGAGAAGGTTTTGAAAGATACGGGAATGTGTTTTCTCTTTGCACAGAAATACCATTCGGCAATGAGATATGTGGGACCGGTCAGAAAAGAACTCGGAGTGAGAACCGTATTCAATATATTAGGGCCTTTGACAAGTCCGGCGGCAGCTACAAGACAAGTGTTAGGAGTTTATGATGAGAGCCTTGTGGAGCCGATGGCAAAGGCACTTTCAAACCTCGGTGTAAAAAAGGGAATCGCAGTATACGGCAACGGACTCGACGAACTCACAGTTACAGGACCGAACAAAATAGTTGAATTTTGCGACGGAGAGTTCAAAAGCTATGTATTGAACCCTGAGGATGTCGGATTGAACACATATTCACTCGATGAGATAATCGGAGGAACCCCTGAGGAGAACGTAGATATCACAAGAGGCATCTTAAACGGAACGATTACCGGAGCAAAGAGGGAGATGGTACTTCTCAATGCCGGAGCCGCTATTTATCTCTATGACAAGGCAGAAAGCATCTCTGACGGAGTAAAAAAAGCTGCGGAGATAATAGACAGCGGAGCAGCACTTAAAAAAATGGAAGAATTTGTAGCAGCGACAAACCAGTTTTAGACTGTGGGATCGGACTTATATAATGAAAACAAATATTTTACAGGAATTGAAACTCGCCACAGAGGAGAGAATAAAAAAGCAAAAAGAGGAGATCTCTTTTGGGGAGATGAGAGACAGAGCGCTCGAGATGAGTGACGACCACACAAGAGATTTTATATTCGAGAGAACCTTAAAGGGAGAAGGGATGCATTTTATCTGTGAGGTAAAGAAGGCATCCCCTTCAAAGGGGCTCATCGCAGAAAACTTTCCTTATAAGGATATCGCAAAAGAGTATGAGGCGGCCGGTGCAGACTGCATGTCGATCCTCACAGAGCCGACAAGATTTCTTGGATCTGACGAGTATCTAAGGGAGATAAGAGAAGTGGTTGACATACCCCTCCTCAGAAAAGATTTTACAGTGGATCCTTATATGATATACCAGGCTAAAGTCCTCGGGGCTGATGCCGTACTTTTGATATGTTCTCTGCTTGAAAATGAGACGCTAATAGAGTATCTTAACATTTGCGACACTATCGGGCTCACGGCTCTTGTCGAAGCTCACGACGAGAATGAGGTGGCTATGGCAGCCGGTGCCGGAGCTAGAGTGATAGGCGTAAATAACAGAAATCTTAAGGATTTCACCGTTGATATAAAAAACAGCATGAGATTAAAAAAATATGCTCCCAAGGAGTGTATTTTTGTCGCCGAGAGCGGTATAAAGACACATGAAGACATCGCAGAACTGGTTGCGGGGGATGTCAATGCCGTTTTGATCGGAGAGACTTTGATGAGAAGCGATGACAAGAAGAGAATGCTCGACGAACTCAAAGGTGAAAACTTAAAACTCTGATAAGATGGAGTAAGTTTTGATAAAAGAAAATTATTTAAAGGTTTTAAAATGGATAAAGGAACATAAGTATTGTCTTGCAATGCTTTATGTTCCTGTTTATCTGTTGACATTTTTTTTGACAAACGGTCTGTATGAACCGGTAGTCTGGGTACATCACCCGCTTGACGATTTGATACCTTTTGAGGTGAATTTTGTAATTATTTACATGCTGTGGTTCCCGGCGATAATGCTTGCGCTGGTTAAGGTCATGTTCAGGTGCGAGAAAGATTTTAAGCAGCTGGCATTTGTAATGTTTACCGGTATGACTATAAGCCTTATCATCTATGCAATCTATCCGACGGGGCTTAAGCTTCGCCCGGAGATAGAAGTGAATGGTTTTTCAACCTGGCTTATGAGTATGGTATGGAAAAATGATGTCCCTATGAATGTGTGCCCGTCAATTCATGTGTCATCTTCAATCGCGGTATTTTTTGTGGCATTCAGAGGGGAATATCTAAGGGGACAAAGATTAAAAAAAGCCGCCGTTATGATTTTTATGATAGCGATCTGCGTATCGACGGTATTTGTAAAACAGCACTCGGTTGTGGATGTGTTTTACGGGGCGCTACTCTCGGCTGTGTTATATGTGATTTCCGAGATTGTGTGCATAACAAAAGAAAGGAAAGCATGACAGGATACGGTCATGTGAAATAATAATGGGGAAGAATGTGAAGGTCAAAATCTGTGGACTGAGATCTGTCAAAGACATAGAGGTTGTGAATAAATACAAGCCGAATTTTGCCGGGGTCATCTTTGCAAAAAGCAAAAGACAGGTGACAATAGAACAGGCAAAAGAGATGAAGGCTGCACTTGATAAAGACATAAAGCTTGTTGGTGTCTTTATGAACCAGAGCAGTGATTGCGTGATAGAGACTGCGCTAGACTGCGGGCTTGATATGATACAGCTTCACGGTGATGAGGAACTTGACATATTAAAAAAAGTGAAGAAGGAAACGGGGCTTCCCGTGATAAAGAATATACCTGTCCCGGACACGACAAACGATTTTGTCCCGGAAATATGGGAAAACATTATGAGAATGTATGAGAGGGAGGCGGACTACATATTGTTTGATACCTTCTCGGGAGGGAAAAGCGGTGGAACGGGAAAACGTTTCAACTTGAATCTTCTTCCAAAGATGAACAAACCCTTTTTTGTTGCGGGGGGAGTTGATCCATACAATGTGAAAGAAATATGTGACAGGGCGAATCCCTTCGCCGTGGATGTTAGCAGCAGTCTTGAGACTGACGGGATGAAGGATGAGGAGAAGATAAAGACTTTTTTCTTAAATCTGGAGCAGGCGTAATATAAGGCTAAGAAAGTCTGTTTCAATATTTTAATTGACATATGTCAGAAATAAAACTATACTCATAATTGACATATGTCAAAAACGAGCCGGAGGTTTATAGATGCCTAGAGTGCCAAAATGCAGGAAAATATGTGGTTTTCCCGATTATTACAGCTTTGTTCCCGAGGAGGGAAAACGGGAAGAACTTGATACTGTTACGCTGACTTTGGACGAGTATGAGACCATACGTCTTCTCGATGCAATGGGACTTAATCAGGAGCAGTGTGCAACGAGTATGGGAGTCGCCAGAACGACGGTGACCGCGATGTATGAGAACGCACGAAAGAAGATAGCAAAGGCGATAACCGAGGGAATGAGACTTTCCATCTCGGGAGGTTATGTCACTATGAATAAAGACCGGACTCTTTTTGACGCTAAGCTGAAGGAAAAAGGAGAAAAAGAAATGAGAGTAGCGGTAACATATGAAAACGGTGAAGTTTTCGGACATTTCGGAAAGACAGAGCATTTTAAGATTTATGATTGCGAGGACGGCAAGGTGACCGGTTCACAGGTGGTTGACACAAACGGTACGGGACACGGAGCACTTGCCGGATTTTTGAAGGCAGCTGATGTTGATGTACTTATCTGCGGAGGAATCGGCGGTGGAGCACAGATGGCTTTGAACGAGGCAAAGATTACCTTGTATGCAGGCGCAAGCGGATCTACAGATGCTGTTGTAGATGCATTTTTGGCAGGAAGTCTTGCACAGGTCGGAGAGGCAAACTGCGATCATCACCATCATGAAGGCCATGAGGATCATGACTGTTCACACGGCGGATGTTGCCATTAATAAACAAAAATAAGGACAGGTTAAGGATTTTCTTTAACCTGTCTTTTTTGTCTCAGTCACGATTTTCAAGGATTTCTTTGAGTTCTGTTTCAAAGCGGTTTGCATCATAGCTCTTCACACGGGAGGTATTGTAGCCAAGGCCCGATTTCTCGGGGATGTCATAGGTTATGACCTCACCATTTTCGTCTTTGAATGAGAAATATCCTATCCATTTTATTTTTTTCTTTACATTTTTCAGTGAATTTCCTACGATTCTTACTATGTTCGCATCTGTCTGAGTGATAGTCACGGCACTTCCGTAACCGTAATTTTTTTCCTCCTCGGTGATCTCGGGCTCCATTTTAAACTCTGTGATTCTTTCGAAAGGTATTGATTCGGAGAGCTTTTTACAGGTCACTTCGACACATGAATTCTCCGTGTCAATGAATAGTTTTACGGTCATGTTTTTCGGTATCGAACCGAGCGGTTTTAAGATGTAACCGGTATATTTTGTTCTGTTATCTTTAGCCATAAAAAAATCTCCTTAAATATAATCGCAAAGTATTATATCACAATGGAAGTTTTTTATGTATTATGTTACATTTAAATAGTGCATTATCATATTGTTATGTATATTTTGCCGTATGGGGACGGTAACAGATATTTTATTCGGAGGTAAAAATGGATTTTAAAGAACTTATTTTAAAGAGAAGAAGTACAAGAAAATATGCTGAAGGAAAAAGCATATCAAAAGAAGAGATAAGAGAGATCGCTGAGGCGGCTCTGATGGCAGCTAGCTGGAAGAACAGTGAGACAGCCAGAGTGTATGTTGGAACACCGCAGGGAAAATATGATGCGATAATGAACAGCCTTCCGTCATACAATCAGAACAGTTCAAAAAATGCTGTTGCGATGGTTGTGACGACATTTAAAAAGGGCATCTCGGGATTTGCCGGAGACGAGCCTGCAAACTCACTCGGAGATATGTGGGGAGCCTACGATCTCGGACTTCACGATGCTTATTTTATTCTTAAGGCAAAGGATATGGGATATGATTCACTCATAATGGGATTGAGGGATGAAGATGCTTTGAGAAAAGCGCTTGATATCCCTTCAGATGAGGAGATAGTATCCGTCATCTCACTCGGGGTAGCCGAGAAAGAACCGAATCTCAACCCGAGAAAAAATATAGATGACGCATTAAAAATAGATTAGAACCGGAGTTTTATAAATGAAAAATTACAGATACATATTTTGGGATCTTGACGGAACCGTCACCGATTCCTACGAGGGAGTGAGCAAATGCCTGCTTTATGCTTTTAAGGAGTATGATGTGAAAGTCATGGGGGAGAAGGCGGATGAACATACCGATTACAGAAGGTTTATCGGCCCACCGTTCAGGGAGTCATTTCCAAAGTACACGGATGTGAGTGATGATATGCTTGAGACTGTCATCGAGAAGTACAGGGAGAGATACAATCCCATAGGTGTCTTTGAGTGCGCCATATTTCCGGGGGTAAGGGAAACATTGATCGAACTGAGGGAAAAAGGTATGAAGAACGTGCTAACATCCTCAAAGCCGGAGAGAGCCTGCAGGGATATCCTAAAGAAGTTTGACATAGACGGCCTCTTTGATGAGATAGTGGGAGCTACGCCGGATGGAAGGATAGACACGAAGGCAGAGGTTTTGAATGAGGCATTCAGAAGACTTAAGGAAGCTGATGGTTCGTACAAGAAGGAAGATACGGTTCTGATCGGAGACACAAAATATGATGCCGAGGGAGCAAAGAAAGCCGGAATCGACTGTGTTGGTGTAACCTACGGATTCGGTACGGGCGAGGAACTCACAAAGGCAGGAGCATACGAGCTTTTTCAAAATCAGGAGACTCTCAGGGAGGCACTTACTTCAAGAGATTGATTAGAAAAGAAGTTTTAACGCAACGCACAAAGTGGATTGCGAATATCATAGACTAAAAAAGGAGAAGATCAATGGGATACAAAAAGTTAGACAAGGGGACTTACACATTGATAGAAAACGAGGGTGGAAAGACCGTGGGAAGCGCCACCGGAAAGTTTATCGAGAAGGATGGATTTATGTTCAGAGATCTTGAGGGAACAGGGGAGCTTCTCCCGTATGAGGACTGGCGTCTCACACCTGAGGAGAGAGCTACTGATCTTGCAAACAGACTCTCGATAGAGGAGATTGCCGGACTTATGATGTACTCACCTCACCAGATGGTTCCTTTCAGACCGGGCGGACCTTTCAAGGCAACATACAACGGAAAGGAATTTCCTGATGCTGGTGTTGAAAAATGGGCTATGACCGACCAGCAGGCAAGCTTTTTAAAGGATGATCATGTGAGATACGTTCTCGCTATGTACCTTGAGAATGCTGAGGTTGCGGCAAAATGGAACAATGAGCTTCAGAAATATGTGGAGGAGCAGCCACACGGAATTCCTATCAATTTTTCTACGGATCCGAGAAACGGAGCAGCTGCAGCAGGACAGGAGTACAAATCTGAGGGAGATGATATTTCCAGATGGCCTGAAGGTCTTGGAATGGCAGCCCAGTTCAACCCTGATGCCTGTCTTGAGTATGCAAAAATAGTATCAAAAGAGTACAGGGCGCTCGGAATATCCACCGCACTCTCACCGCAGATTGATGTCGGAACGGAGCCAAGATGGATGAGAGTAGAAGATACCTTCGGATGCAATCCGGATCTTGTCACGGATTATGCGAAAGCATATTGTGACGGAATGCAGACAACTGACGGAGAGGATGAAGGCTGGGGAAGAGACTCTGTGTCTGCAATGTGCAAACACTGGCCGGGCGGAGCACCTTGTGAGTCCGGAAGAGATGCGCATTATCCTTACGGAAAATTCGCTGTATATCCGGGAAATTCTTTCGAACTTCACAAACAGCCTTTTATAAAAGGTGCATTTGCACTTGACGGCCCTACAAAATGCGCAGCGGCAGTGATGCCATACTATGCTGTCTCATGGGGAAGAGATGTAAAGAACAACAAGAATCTCGGAAATTCTTACAGCGAGTATCTTATAAAAGACCAGCTCAGAGGAAGATACGAGTATGACGGAGTTGTCTGCACAGACTGGGGAATCACTCAGGATCCTGCAGATACGATAGATTCCTTCGGAAGCAGATGTTTTGGAGTCGAGAACCTCACAGAGGCGGAGAGACATCTTCTTGCAATCGAAAACGGAGTTGACCAGTTCGGCGGAAACAATGATATGAAGCCAATTCTTGAGGCTTACGAGATTGGTTCAAAGAAGTATGGCAAGGAGGCAATGGACGAGAGAATGAAACGCTCGGCTGTAAGACTTTTGATGTCAAGCTTCAGATGCGGACTTTTTGACAATCCATATCTAGATCCGGAGGAGAGCAAAGCCCTAGTCGGATGCAAGGAGTACAAGGAAGCCGGATATAAGGCACAGCTTGCTTCAGTAGTCATGGTAAAGAACCAGAGCGATCCGGATGCCGCAAACACACTTCCTTTAAAGAAGGGACTTAAGGTATATATTCCGAACAGACATATAGATGCGAAGAAGACTTTCTTCAGAACACCGATGCCTGCAGTTGATATAGATCCTGTAGACGGAATGAATCTCTCACCTTATTTTGAGAGAGTTGATTCACCTGAAGATGCGGATGTTGCGGTTGTATTTATGGAGAGCCCGCTCTCTGACGGATACAGCAGTGAGGATCTGAAAGCCGGAGGAAACGGTTATCTTCCTATTATGCTTCAGTACAGAGAATACACAGCCGTAAATGCCAGAAAAGTTTCCATCGGAGGCGGTGACTTCAGAGAGAACTTCACAAACAGAAGCTATGCAGGAAAGACAAACCATGCATATAATGAGAGTGATCTCGACAATCTTATAAATACAAAGAGAGCCATGGGAAAGAAGAAGGTTGTTTGTGTTTTGAGAATGCACAACTCTACAGTTCCTACGGAATTTGAAAAATACTCGGATGCCATACTTGTGGAATTCGGAGTACAGAAGAGTGCAGTATTTGACATAATAACAGGAAAGGCCAATCCATCGGCACTTCTTCCGGTACAGATGCCGATATCTATGGACAATGTCGAGGCACATTGTGAGGACAAACCGTTTGATATGACGCCTTACAAGGATTCTATCGGAAACGAGTATCAGTTTGGATTTGGAATGAATTTTGACGGTGTAATAGATGATGAAAGAACGGAAAAATATCACATTTAAAGGAAAAATCATAGAAAA
>JAILHT010000107.1 GCA_024695665.1 Lachnospiraceae bacterium | reverse complement strand
AACAACGCAACCATGGCAGTCAGATAATATACACCGTAATCGTATGCAAATCCTCCGCCCGGAAGCCTTAAAAACTCAAACAAACTTGCCATAAAATCAAGATTTCTGTTTATGTTCAAAGAAAAAGAAAGCGGTTCACCTATGAGCCCGTCGTCAATGGCTTTTCTCGCCGTCTGATAAGCAGCTCCCATGAAAGTATCCGGCGCCGCTCCAAAATACAGATTTTTCCTGTCGGCAAGATCCATAACCTTCTTCGCTTCCTCGAGTGTTGCAGTCATAGTTTTTTCCGTATAGACATGCTTTCCGGCATTTAAGGCACTCTCTATCAGCGAAGCATGAATAGGTGTAGGAACCAGTACCACGACTATGTCTATAGACTCGTCAGCCAGAAGTTCCTCCGGTGTCATCGCCTTTATCCCAAACTGTTCGGCTCTCTTTTTTGCATTTTCAAAAACCGCATCGGCGCAACCAACTACCTCAATATTCTTATAAAACCCTGTCATATTGGTCAAATACTGCTCGCTGATACGTCCGCACCCCAAAACTCCGACTTTTTTCATTGCAAAAACCTCCCTTTACATTTTTTTGCGGAAGCGCTAAAGCCTGCTTCCGTAACTACTATTTTATAGTATTTGTTAAAACAAAATACAAAAATATTACTTTTTATAACAAAATATTATTGAAAATTTTAAATTGAATTGTAAAATAAAAAACATGGATAAGGATAAGAAAAACATCGAAAATGAAAAGAATACAGAGATTGCCCTGAACAACCTTATTTTCAAGAACAGGGAGAATGCGACGCACCACTACTCCTACGAGATTGAGCTGAACTTTTTCTCCAAGGTTTGTGCAGGGGACGTCGAGGCGGTTAAGGCAGCGGGACTTCCATCGAAGGAAGAGATAAACAGCACATTATCGGACAAGCCTATCCTGCAGGAACGCTACCTTTTTGCAATAAATGCGGCTCTTCTCACCAGACACTGCATAAATGCCGGTATGGATTCGATGGACGCGTTTGCCTACAGCGATTTTTTCATAAAACGCATGGACGAATGCCAGACGATCGAGGAGATTCAGTCTTTAAATCTTGATATGATGATCTATTACACAAAACAGATGCGAATCACAAACAAGATGGAGAATAAGCCTTCCTACACAAAACCGATACTTTTGTGTATGGATTTCGTATACAACCATCTTCACGAGAAGATTTCCTTAAACGAATTGGCGGACTTCGTCGCACTGAGTCCGAACTATCTTGCTACTTTATTTAAAAAGGAAACCGGTGAGACAATCCAAAATTACATCGCCGACAAGAAGATAGACTCGGCCAAGCGAATGCTAAACTACTCCGACTACTCTCTCACAGAGATTGGAAACTACCTGGCATTTTCATCAACCAGTCATTTCATAAAAGTATTCAAAGAAAAAACCGGCATGACGCCGGGTGATTATAAAAAAACAAGCGCCAGACAATCACTATTTTGATTGTCCGGCGTTTTTTGTTAAATATCTTTTGTAGTATCGAGAACTCCATCCCCTGTTGTATCAACAAAGGCTGTATCAAGTTTTCCGTCTCCGTCTGTATCCACAGCAACGGTATCATACTGTCCGTCTCCGGTTGTATCAACAGCTACAGTATCCGTTCTTCCGTCTCCGTCAGTGTCCATAGTCTCTGTAGGTGCCTGTTTTGCCTCACCGTCGAGATCCACTACAGTATCAACCACTCCGTCTCCGGTTGTGTCGACATAGGCCGTATTGCCCTCGAGAACAGCATCCGCATCTCCGTCTCCGTCAAAATCTTCTGCGACAACATCGGCTTTTCCGTCTCCGTTCACATCAACCTGTGTCTCTGCTTCCCCGCAATCCTCCTCAGGATCGTCAGGCTCAAAAGTCACAGCGTCTTTAAGATTTTTGAGTTTGTCCTTGTTCTTGTTTGCCACGTAAGCGGCTCCCGCAACGGCTGCAGCTCCTGCCAAAACTTTAAGTACTGTCTTCTTAGCCATTTTAGTTTGCTCCTCTCATATTATCTTTTTTTATTTCCTTATTTATATATTATGCTATATTTATTTTATGCAAAATGAAACCAATAAATCAACAACAAACTACACATATATTTTAGAATGTTGCGACGGTTCCCTCTATACCGGATGGACAAACGATCTCAAAAAGCGTCTGAAAGCCCACCAGAGCGGTAAAGGCGCAAAATATACAAGTTCTCATCTGCCGGTAACTTTGGTATACTACGAGATTTTTTCTTCAAAGAAGGAGGCAATGAGCCGTGAATGGCATATCAAAAAACTATCGCGTCCTCAAAAAAAGAAACTGATCTCAGATTTTGATCCGGATAAACTCTCCGTCTTTTTGGACTAATCTACCGGATATACTCCGCCAAACTCATATCCCTTCGCTCTCACACCATCAATAAAATCGGACAAAAGCGCAAGGTTTGTGGATGAGTTTGCATGAAGCAGATATATCGCTCCCGGATGCACACATGAGAGTGTAAGCTGAAGCGATTCAGCCACATCAGGCTGTGTCGAAGAATAATCTCCGTAAGCGAATGACCAGAATACGGATTTAAGTCCGAGATTCTCAACCAACGCAAGGGATTGATCCGAAAACTGTCCTTCAGGGAATCTGAAAAGTCTTACGTCATAATCGTAGTTTTCCTTCATGAAATTCACAACATCCATGATCTCTTCCTCCTGGGTTGCGAGATCAAGTGTCGGCATCTGTCTGTGAGTCTTACTGTGACTTCCTATTCTATGTCCTTCATTTATCATTCTCTCTACATAATCAGGGCAGTTCGTAACAAAATCAGTCGTGCAGAAAAATGTAACCTGAACATTCTTTTCTTTCAATATATCAAGTACCTGTCCGGTCTGTTCATTGGAAAATCCCTCATCCATGGTGAGATATATTATATTGTCGGTCGAATCGGAAATAAAGTCCACATTGTACTGTGAGTACTTATTTATATAATACTGAATACCTGTCGGCACGCCGTTTGCATCGACGTCTGTACGGCTGAATCCGTAAGGAACGTTCTCGCCTGAAAGAGTGCTCAAATCCCAGCTTCCGAAAGTCTGCTCCGGGAGATTCTGTCCGGTTGATGCGGTCTCAGTCTCCGTCTCGGTTTCCGTCTCAGTTTCTGCCTCAGTTCCTGTCTCAGTTTCTGCTTCAGTTCCTGTTTCGGTTTCCGTCTCGGATTCCGTAGCATTCTCTGTGCTATTCTCGTCTGCTGTACTCTCCGTTGCAACCGACTCTGTCACCACGGCATCCTCTCCTGTCTTTTCGTTATCAGAGTTCTGTTTTGAAACAATAACTTTTGTGGCGATGAGAATGATAAGCATGATAAGCAATATCGCTACTCCGCACACAATCATCCTAATTCGTCTTTTCCTTTTTAATGCTGCTTTTTTTCTACTTGTCAAAATTATCTCTCCTTCTTCATAACTCTACATCAAACTATTGTATCTCAAATTTGCTGTCATATTCTAGGTACTTTAGTACCGTATTTTTCTGGATATAATAAAATCTTTGTTAAATTTTTTTCGCATTTCTTATTGACAATTCATCATTCACTATATATTATTTGTCTGTAGTTAGAGCCTACTAACTACAGTTCGATATAATTTTTCATGAAAAGGAGTCATTATGACATTAAACGAGGCAACATTAGGAGAAGTATACACTATAGTTTCAGTTAACACGGAAGGCGATGATGAAATGGAATCATTTCTTTTCTCCCTGGGTTGTTACAGCGGAGAAAATATTACTGTAGTTGACAAGAAGCGAAACCTTGTTGTTTCAATCAAGGATGCGAGATACAACATCGATCCTGAACTTGCAAGTGCTATCGAAATCGAAAGCAAATAATCTAATTGAGGAGAAAGAAAACCATGAGAATTGCGTTGACAGGTAATCCTAACAGTGGAAAGACAACAATGTATAACGCTCTTACCGGTCGTAGCGAAAAAATCGGTAACTGGGCCGGAGTTACGGTTGATAAGAAAGAAAGTCCTATCAAAAAGAACTATATTGAAGGATCTGAAGAACTTATCGCTGTAGATCTTCCGGGTGCATATTCAATGTCACCTTTTACATCTGAGGAGAGCATCACAAGCGGATACGTAAAACACGAGCATCCGGATGCAATCATCAATATCGTAGATGCAACAAACTTAAGCCGAAGCCTTTTCTTTACAACACAGCTTCTTGAGCTCAACATTCCTGTTGTTGTAGCGCTCAACAAAAACGACGTTAACAGCAAAAAAGGAAATACGGTAGACGAGAAACTTCTCGCAGAGAAACTCGGATGCCCGGTAATCAAGACAGTTTCCACAGAAGGCGAAGGACTCAAGGAAGTAGTCAAAGCCGCTGCTGCTTTAAATGGAAAAGGACAGAAAGCTCCTTACGTTCAGGGAGATATCGATCTCACTGACAAAGCTTCCGTTGAGCAGGCCGACAGAAAGCGTTTCGATTTTGTAAATTCAATCGTTTCTGAGGTTGAGAACAGAAAGGTTCTCACAAAAGATACAAACTTTGGAGATTCAATCGATAAAGTTGTAACTCATCCTGTTTTGGGAATCATTATTTTCGCTGCTATCATGTACCTTGTATTCTATATTTCACAGACTACAGTAGGAACATGGCTTGCAGATTTACTCGTAGGCTGGATTGAGACTTTCCAGGGATTCGTCGGAGATATGATGGCAGACGCCAATCCTCTTCTCTACGCTCTCCTTGTTGACGGTATCATAGGTGGTGTCGGAGCCGTTGTCGGATTCCTTCCACTCGTTATGGTTATGTACTTCCTCATCGCTCTTCTCGAGGATTGCGGATACATGTCCAGAGCAACCGTTGTTCTTGATCCTATTTTTAAGCGTGTAGGTCTTTCCGGAAAATCCGTTATCCCTATGATCATCGGTACCGGATGCGGAATCCCTGCTATCATGGCTTGTCGTACAATCAGAAACGAGCGTGAGCGCAGATCTACCGCAATGCTTGCAACATTCATGCCTTGTGGAGCTAAGCTTCCTGTTATCGCACTTTTTGCCGGAGCTTTCTTCCCAGAGTCAAAATGGGTTGCATTCGTATGTTATGTAGTAGGTGTTTTACTCATCCTCTTAGGAGCACTTCTTATTAAAGCTCTCACAGGTATGAGATACAGAAAATCATTCTTCATTATCGAGCTTCCTGAGTACAAGGCTCCAAGCCTTATCTTCGCATTGAAGTCAATGCTTGAGCGTGGAAAAGCTTACATCGTAAAAGCCGGAACCGTAATCCTTGTATGTAACACAGTTGTTCAGATAATGCAGGCCTTCAACTGGCAGTTCGCAGTTGTTGAAGAGGGAATGGAAGATACATCAATCCTTGCAAGCATCGCAGGACCGTTCTCTTACCTCCTTATCCCTGTAGTCGGAATCGCAAGCTGGCAGCTCGCTGCAGCAGCAATCACAGGCTTCATCGCAAAGGAGAACGTAGTCGGAACAATCGCTACGGTTTATGCAATCACTAACCTTGTAGATCCTGATGAACTTGAGCTCATCGGTGAAGGAAACGCAGTTGCAGCTGCAATGGGAATCACCAAAGTAGCCGCTCTCGCTTACCTTATGTTCAACCTTTACACACCACCATGTTTCGCAGCCCTCGGTGCTATGAACTCCGAGATGAAATCTGCTAAATGGCTCTGGGGTGCAATAGCTCTTCAGCTTTCAACAGGATTCACAGTCGGATTCCTTGTATACCAGGTAGGTACTATCATCACTACAGGAACTGTAGGAGCCGGATTCGTCGGAGGAATTATCGCTGTAGCCGTATTTGCGGCAATCATCGTATACCTCATCAAAAAGAATCAGCGAGAGATGGTATTGGAGTACAAGCTCGACTAGTTTCTTCGGGATATATTATCCCGGTATTAGAGAGGATAAAATATGGCAGTAGATATCATAGCCTTAATAGTAATATTAATAATTGTCGGTGCAGCATGTGCTTACATCTATAAAGAAAAAAAGAAAGGTACGAAATGTATCGGTTGCCCAATGGCAGGCAATTGTAAAAAGCATCAACATAATTCATTTTGATAGCTATAACATATTATCTTTATAAATACCTTATATAACAAACAGCTGCAGGGAATAACCTTGCAGCTGTATGTTTTTTAACTTAAGTTAGAATACAAGCTCCGACTTAATTTAAAACGTTCCGCGAGGATAATTATATCCTTCACAAGTATAAAAACGAAAAAGGAGAATGGAATGAGTACTCAGGACATTGTAATAATCTTGGTGTTGATAGCTATTCTCGTACCCGCTGTTCGCACTACCGTCGTTCATATGAAGGGCGAGGGGTCTTGCTGTGGCGGTCCTAAAGAGAAAGCAAAAAAGAAGCATATAGACGGAACCCCGATAGACAACCTCACGGTAAAGATAAAGGGAATGCACTGCGACAACTGCAAGAACAGAATAGAAAACCATCTGAATGAGCTTGACGGCGTTGTCTGCAAAGTAAATCTCCCAAAAGAGATGGCAACTGTAAAAATATACTCTCCGGTTGAGGATTCCAAGATAAAAGAAACAATAGAAAACCTTGACTTTGAAGTCACATCAATAGAGCACTCGGCATAATACCGAGTGCTCTTCTTTAATCTTATCAATAATCTAATCGATTTGTTTTATATTCTGTTATTCTACCCAGTTTATTGTCGTTGCTCCTGTTATAGGAACGGTAAAATCATAATTCCACGATCCGGATTCCGTCGGCTGGATAAGAGGTTTCATAGCACAATTGTTTGCTGCGATTGTCTGTGTTCCGAATACCGTATCTCCGTACATAAAAGTAACAACATAAGTTACAGTCTCCGTGGTCTCCGTGCTTGACTCTGTGGATGCCTCGCTCGACGCCTCGCTCGATGATTCCTTACTTTCCGACTCACTCTCAGATTCGGTTTCAGTCTCCGTCTCTGTACCGGTTTCTGTCTCCGATTCGGTTTCAGTCTCGGTCTCGGTCTCACTCTCAGTCTCGGTCTCACTCTCAGTCTCGTTTTCCTTCTCCTCAAGAATCTCCTCAAGTTCCTCAAGTGTTATCGAAAGCTTGGCCCCGCCTTTTTCTATACATTCCTTCAAGAACTCAAGTACCTTAGTGGAAAGTATGTCATATTCCGCGGTTCCATCCAAAAACTCGTATGCTGATTCCTTGTCATTTCCCCAGATTCCAACAGCTCTGCCGGCTTCTATAAGAACGCTCTCCGGATCTATGGTTCCGTCCGGGAATACGAGATGACATTCAACCTCACCCTCATAGCAGCTTATCTCTGTGTGAGATACTCCGTCCTCATCATAGTAGAGGGTAACTCTGAATCTTGTTCCTCTGACTGCCATAGTTGAGTTCGGTGTGTTTACCTCATATACTGAATCACTGCTCAAGGCATTCTCAATACTGTTTACTATCGCTCCGGCCTTCAAATCAATCGTGGTTCTGCTGTCTTCGCTGGTTCCCGTTGCCACAATCGAAAAGTTTGTCTCCGGCTCCGCCAGAACATATTTGTCATCATCAAGCTTTAGCTCCAAATAACTCTCAGCGTAGGTTGTAGCTTCGTCATTCGATTGAAGCGCCATATTCGCATACGGCTCCATTGTTCCGACATCATCTCTGACAATATCAGCCGTACCGTCAACCTCATAAACCTGAATGCTTCTGTATGAATCTTCTTTATCCCCATTCAGATTCACCAAAGCAACTATTCCTACCACGGCAGCCGCTCCGCCGATGGCCATCGCCGCTATCGCTCCTTTTGAAGCAAATATACCACCTGTCATCTTTTTGTCTCCCTTAAACCTAAAATATTAATTTACTGCATTAAATGCCAGACTGATATCTCCCGGCACATAAAAATCAGTGTCTCCGTTATAGATGGTCGCATCTCCCGTTATGCTCCATTTTCCGCTTCCGAGACGGTATTTCTTACCCTTTGTGAGTTTTCTTACTTCACCGTTATATTCAACAGTTCCGTCATCATCGTTCTCTTCCTCAGTCTCTTCCTCAGTCTCTTCCTCAGTCTCTTCCTCAGTCTCTTCCTCAGTCTCTTCCTCCCAGTTTGCCGTATACCTCTTGTTTCCGGTAGAGCCGCTTGAAATGGTTACGGATGTCTCCGGATCATCACCGTTAGATCCGGTCCACCCTTCAAAATCATATCCATCCTTTGTCGGATTGTTGAGTTTTATATCGCTTGATTCAACGGTATAGCTGGTTGGATTTGAAGAGCTTACTTTACCACCGTCAAGATCATAGGTGATGGTGTAAGTTCTCACCTTGTAAGTATATGTAACGGTAACATTTGATGTACCCATGGTTCCGTTCGCATTTGAAGGCGTATCGGAAATGGTATATCCCGCAATATTCTCCTTTGTCGTTGAGTACGAATCCCCGTAGGCTACCTCCTGGGTTGTATCATCTTTTATAGTATCTCCGTCCTCGTTCACATATTTTGTAGTTACTGTATACTTGTTTTTCGAATAAACATAGTTGACGGTTATATTTCCTGCCCCCACAGTACCGCTCGCATTTGAAGGTGTCTCAGTGAGTGTATATCCTGTTATATCTTTCGAGCTTGTCTCATAGGCTTCGCCGTAAGTGACATCATTAGATTCTGACTGTGCAATCGTATTTCCATCTTCATCGACATAATTTGTGGTCAAAGCATATGTATTTGGTGAATATACATATGAGACGGTCGTAGCAGCCTCAGCCAAACCTTCAGCATTGTCAGGTGTGGTCTGCAATGTATATCCTTCAATCTCCTTTGAGCTTGTCGTATATTCATGACCGCTTAATACAACTTCCGATGAAGCTTCCGCTATCTCAGTTCCGTCTGTATTCACATGCTTCGTGATCACAACATAACCAAATTCAGGTACCAGTGTTACCGCCGCTTCACAGGCATTTGAATCATCATCGTTCCATCCGATATTTTGGTCCTCAACAGTCCAGCTCAAACTATCGGTATTCGCTGTGAAAGTAGAACTTCCCACACTTCCGTCTGAAGTGTAATAATCACTACCTTCGTCTTCCTTCCACGCGTAAAAAGACATACCCTCTTCTGTTGTGGTCGGTACAGTGTCCTTTATACTAAATACATAATCCGACTGTCCGGCAGCAGACTGAACTTCCGAATCCTCATCCACAACCTGTCCGTTATTGACATATTTCAAATAAACCGTGTTGTAGTCGAAGTAATTGGCAACGACTCTTATTGTACCGACATTCTCTCCAAGTGCATCCGCAATCTCATGCGAATAAAAGTATAACGATATAGATGAAGTATCCGACCCATCATTTGATACATAACAAAGTCCGTTTCCATTGTCTTCCACTTCCGTGCTACTTAATGTATAACATCCGCTATTCTCCGCAAAATATCCCGGTCCATAGGATCCGGTTGATGACGGCATCGCAACCGATCCTACCCAATAATACTTTGCTAGCTCTTCGTCATAAGAAAGATTAATCTCCGTCTCAAACTCACTTATAAGCGCCGGCAGGTCGTTGTTATATTCTTTATAATACACAGCGAATGTCAATTTTACCGTATCCGCGGCAAATACATTTTCCAGCCCCGGTATACACAAAACCATGACAAAAACCATCACCCCGGCTAACAGTCTTTTCAGATTTCTCGGACTCAAATAACTGATTTCCATAATTTTCTCCCTCGTAAACTTATTATTTTCCATTTATACTTCCTAAACAACCGACGCCTCAACCTCCGGATCGCTCAGTGCCTCCTCAAGGTATCTGACAAGTCGTTCTTCAAGCTCATTGTACTTTGCCATATCATACAATATAGCAAATGCCTTCTCTTTAGGCATTGGTTTCTTGTACGGTCTGTCGCTGGATGTGAGAGCATCATAGACATCACAGACGGCAAGCATTCTCGATTCAAGGCAAAGTTCATCCGCAGTCAGTCCGTTCGGATAACCTTTTCCGTTCAATTTCTCATGATGCTCCGCCGCAAACTTTGCAACATTGCAATATCTCTTGTTGAAATGAACCTGATCGAGTATACGCTTCGTCATCACAACGTGACTTTCCATTATCTTTCTCTCTTTGTCGGTGAGAGTGCCCTTTCTTATCATGAGACATTCCGTCTCTTTATCATTCAAAAACGGTAGTTCTTCCCCGTTTTCCTTAACATATTTGTGTTCGGAGATATCTTTCACTCTCTCAAGCTTCTCATCCGGCATAAATCCGGCATTGTCTATCTCTTTTATGAAATCAAGAGAATCCGAAAGATACTGCTGCATCTTTTCATTTTCCTCTTCTGTAATCTTCCCTTTGTACATATCTCTCTCGTAACATACCGAGAGAAACTCAAATCTATCTATAACTTTAGGCAAATCTGTATCGAGCCTGGTGGCTTTGTTCATTACGGAAAGAGGAACTATCATCTTTCCTATATCGTGAAGAGTAGCAGCGAGAACCAATTGCTCGCGTCTGTTCTCATTGAAAAAGTCCTCTGTCTCTCCTTTTTCGTGAATCTCATTTATATAATCGGCAAGTATGGCCGAATATTCCGTAACTTTTCTTGTATGCGATCCATTGTATGGCGTTCTCTCGTCAACCGCTGTCGCAAAAGCCTGAACGAAGCTGTGCATCTGGTCTTTTACTTCAGTAAGATAAATCTTCTCTGATAGAGAAATCGCTGCCATGGAACCGAGCGACCTTATCAAAAACTCATCCTCCTCGGTAAACGGATCCTCATGTCCATTGTGTTTGTTCATGAGCTGAAGGACTCCAACCAGCTCGTTTTCAGAATCCTCAAGAGGAATGACAAGCATGGATCCTGTTCTGTATCCGGTTATCTTGTCGTAATTTTTCGGTCCCGAAAAATCGAATCTGTCACTGGTGTAGACATCCGGAATATTTATGAGCTCTCTGTGTATTGCAGCATATGCACACACATTGCCCTCTCTTAAAGGCACCGGTGGAAGGTCTATCTTTTCTCCGTCCTCACCTCTGCTCACTCCCATGGAAAGAGTTCTCATTATCTTAAATTCAAGAGCATTATCGACATAGAGATAAAGCGTTCCCGCATCGCACTCCGCTATATCCATTGCACTGGTAACCATCTTCTTTAATAATAGGTTGTGATTTTTTTCGGTGGTCAACTCTATACCGATATTGACTACACGTCTGAGTTCCTCTACTCCTAACATATCTCTTCCCCTTATATACCAACAACTCAACTTGCCCGATATATCTAACCAAACACCTTATCCATCACCTGTCATACGGATAAATACCGTTTTCTTTCATATATTCGACGGAATCACTCTGGCTCTTAAGATCTTTAACCTCGACGAGCACCGATGACTCTATATTCTTTTTTTGAACAAACCGGTTGAATCTCTCCCAGTCTATCATTCCGTCTCCCATGGTCTGATGCAGATCCACATTCAAGTCATTGTCATTTATATGCATATGCATAACATAAGGCGCAACGGCATCCTCCCATACACTAAGGTCATGTCCGAACGCGTTTGCATGTGCATAGTCAAAACATATTCCAAATCTATCCTTCTCTTTTTCGGTTAGTTCATCGCTCGATTTTACTTTCTCAATGAGTCTCACCAAAAGCTCCGGTTCCTCATCAAACATATTTTCAATATAGATGCAAAGATTCTCATATCTTTTCAGCATCTTTATCCAGAAATCTCTGTTGAGGTTCACCCACGAATCCTCATAATACTTTGCCTTAAAATTTGCAAGATAGTTTGTGTGAAAAATGACACCTGAGACTCCAAGCTCCGTCGCTATATCAAGAGAACTTATACATCTTTCCTCCGATATCTTTTTTATCGCGGGGTCGCTGCTGTTTAGTGTGATATCAAAAAACACACCGTGTAAAGTGTCATTTTTTCTGTCTCTGTCAAGCGATTTGTAAAATGCGATTCTCTCCTTAAGAGCCTTCTCATCCTCCAACAGGGACGGATTGAAGAAATCGTTATACTCAAATGCCGCATCATATTTTTTCTCGAGAATCAGACTTTTTTCTATATTCTCGAAATCCGGTATCAAATGTACCTTTCTATTCATCTGTTATAGTACCTCATCCACCTGGTATACAAATACCTCGTTGCTCTTTCCTTTCAAAGGAATTGCACCTATAGGTGTAACCTTAAGTCGGTCTTTTACCCTTTCATATACTTTGTCACTTATAAGAATCTGTCCGCGCTTCGCATTTGCCTCAAGTCTTGCCGCAGTATTTACGGTATCGCCTATTGCCGTGTAATCCATTCTGAATTCACATCCGATATTTCCTACGACCGCCGGTCCGCAGTTGACACCGATACCGAAGCTTACGGATTTTCCGAATCGCTCCATAAGTTTTTTCTCAAGTTCATCACTTCCCGAAGCTATATCTCTTGCTGTGCAGACAGCCCTGTAAACATAATCATCCAAATCAAAAGGCGCATTGAAAACCGCCATTGTAGCATCGCCGACAAACTTGTCGAGGGTTCCGTTGTTTTTGAAAATCGAGTTTGTCGTGAGGCTTAAATACTCATTCAAAATAGATACGACCTGCTCCGGTTCAAGGCCCTCCGACATCGGCGTAAATCCTCTGATATCGACAAACAGAACTGCGATATCTCTGTTCTCTCCTCCGAGAACTATATTGAACTCGCCCTTTTTCGATATCTCATCGACAACCTGCGGTGCCACATACTTTTTGAAGGCGTCTATCGTCTGACGTCTCTTTAACCACTCAACCAGATATCCTGTCACAAGCAGGTAAGCGTAAACCGCGATCAATATGATAGGCAATACGATAAGATTCATATTTAGCCCTTTCATATGAAGAAGCTTACCGCAGAGCAGATCCAAAACTATAAATGCAATCAAAAGTACCGTCGCAGGGACTATTTTTACATTGTCGCATATCACATAGAAAATGATCGCAATAATAATAAAAATCAATGTGACAAGAAGTGTGTTCACAGGAACATTTGTCTTTCCCTCCATGATTGCTTCTATTACATTCGCATGTATCTCGACTCCGTACATCTGAACGCCCTTTTGTACAGGGACATTGTACGCATCACCCATTCCCGGTGCATATGCTCCGAAAAGAACAATAGAGTTTGCAAATGCCTTGCTGCTCACATTTCCGTTTAAAACCTCCGACAGAGAAAGTACTTCATATCCGCCGCTTTTTCCGGAGTAGGTGAATCCGAAAAGATTGCTGCCGTATGTCTTAGGCAGGTTTGCTTCGATTCCGTTCTTATCGCAGTACGCCTTATAGATTGCCACAGGAAAAGAATCTATGATCTCGCCCTCATAGGTCTCTGTGGTTTTTGCATATCTGATATAACCGTCGACATCCTGCATTGCATTTGCAAATCCGACAGTCACATTTTCCCTCATCTTTTCATAAGGCATCTCGACAAGATCAACATGCTCCTTGTCTACGCTCAATGTACCATCTGCGCTTTTTGTCACATCCGTCTTGTATACGACATTTGCCGCAGATACGACCGTAACTCCCATATCCGCAGCATTCTTGCAGGCTGTGGCAAGGGCATCATCGCTCTCCTCGTCGGTCTCGGATACATACAAAACATCAAGTCCTATAGCCGCAGGGGCAAAATTTTCATCCTCCGTGAGGAGATTTATAAGATCGGCCGGTATCTGTCTCGACCAGTCTTCGTATTTTCCGTATTCAGCCAGAGTTTCCTCATCTATGGCTATGATTTTGATACTGGTATTGGTTGACGATGGCACCTGATAAAGTGCATCGGAAAAAATCTTGTCAAAAGAATAAAGAACATTCGAAACCGACAAGCCAAAAGTTGCCAATGCAATAATGACAGCAACCGCAACAAACAGAATTCTCTCCCTCTTGCTTTTCATAACAAATCCCCCACCTGTAAATCTGTAGTGTATCGGTGTTTAGCTTCAAATTACATAGTTATATACCATAAGTATAAACCTTTTGTCCCATATTGTGAAATAAATTGTGCTAAAAATAAGATTTTTTTCAATTTTCTGTAAGTTTGAGTCTTAAGTACATAGTCGTATTTGCCCGTTTAATCGAAATTGAACGTAATCAACATCAAAATATTCATAAACGACCGAAAATGAACTTTTTTTATGTGAATTGACCTACTAAGAAACCCTTATTTTTTATATAATATATACAGGATTTGAGTTATCGAAAAAAATATTTTGGAAAGGACACACAAAAACAAATGAAAGAACTGAAACCCATAACAAACAAACTCTTGTGGATTTTTGCGCTCGGACAGTTCGGTTGGAGCCTCCTCTCCGGAGTTGTTTCAAACTGGATGGTTTACTACTACACCGGAAGTCCGGATGCAAACAATCCGAATACCGGACTTTTCGCATCCGGAATCACACAGGATCCGATATTTTTTAAACTGACCCTTTTCGGACTCGTACTCGCTGTCGGAAGAATCTTTGACGCGATCACCGATCCTCTTATTGCAGGATGGTCCGACGGGGCAAATTACAAAGGGGGAAGACGTATTCCATTCCTTCGCGCAATGGCTATACCGTTTGCTCTTATCACAATAGGTCTTTTCGTGGTACCTCAGACATCAAGTACCGCTTTGAACGACGCGGCTCTCTTTATACTTCTCATTGTCTTCTATCTTTTTATGACAATGTTCTGTACACCGTACAACGCCCTCATCGCGGAACTCGGTGACACACAGGAGCACAGAATAAACGTTTCGACCTACATCTCATTCACATTCATCGTCGGACAGAGTATATCTTTCCTTCTTCCGAATGTGGCTGGTGCACTTCAGGGTGCTGTCGGTCAGAAAGGTTCAATAAGACTCGCCGTTGCCATAATGGCCGCAATCGCATGTATAGCAATGCTCATTCCTGCATTTGCAATAAATGAGCGCGACTACATCGACTCAAAACCGAGTGAGACAAAACCATTCTCATCACTCATAAAGACATTTTCGAACGGGCAGTTCCGCCGTTTCGTGTACAGTGACGTTATCTATTTCTTCGCACTTACACTTTTCCAGACAGGTCTTGCCTTCTATGAGACAAAGCTCATGGAGATTGAGGACACATGGACTTTCGTTCTCACTGCAACAATGACTGCAATAAGCGTAGTCCTCTATCCGCTTGTAAACATACTTGCAAAAAAGATTGGAAAGAAACCTCTCATCATCGTTGGTTTCTTTGCCTATGCCGGAGTATTTTTAATAACAACATTCGTAGGAACAGGTCTTCACTGGGGATTTATCATAGCAGTATGCGCTGCTGTTCCGATGGCAATACTTGGAATACTTCCTCAGGCTTGCGTCGCTGACGTTGCTGAGCTCACACGTCTTGAGACCGGAGAAGATCGAAGCGGAATGTTCTTCGCTGCACGTACCTTCGCCTTCAAGATGGGCCAGGCATTAGCACTCGTGATTTTCACTTCCGTGACCGTATCACAGACCAAGGAAAGTTACAGAATGACAGCTGCCGTAGCATTTGTTACCTGCTTCATAGGCGCATGCCTCTTCTTCGCTTTCAACGAGAAGATGATTCTTTCAAAAATAAAAGAACTCAAGGGCAGCGAAGAAATCTAGTCAAGTTCAAAATCTACAATCAATTTTTATACATAAATAACATACTCAAAACAAGAAAAGCTCTGCATAAACGCAGAGCTTTTCTTGTTTTTCTATATTTATAGGTTGATTGAAGGTTGATTATAAGCTATTTATATATCTGTCAGAAAATGGATTTCGTCAAAACTCCACACTCACAACGTAGTCAGTCTGATCCGGCATTGTGATTCCCGGTGTCTCATAAGAGAATGCAGTGGTTTTTCCCATCTCTTTTAAGACTGCATCGAAGTGATAAAGTCCAATTCCCACATCGATCTTCTGAAGATCGTAATCCGGATTTATGAATCCGCTGTCATGTTTCTCATAGAAATGTGCTTTATTTCCATCGATAACAACTCTCCACGGCTGCTTGTTTACTGCAGAAGGCGCTACTCTTACTGCCTCAAGTGCCTCATAGAGGTCAAGTTCCTTTGCCTTTTCCTCAGTGAGCGGTGTGTCAAAATCTCCCAAAAAGAAAAGCTTTTCAAAGTCGATTCTGGTATCGGCCTTTACTCCTTTTCTCATAAGAGACTCTTTTACTGCCATCTTCTTTGCAGTTTTTCCGAGAGGGCTCACACAAGGCATTACCTCGTTCTCACCGAGCTTTGAAGCCTCCTCAAATTTGTCTCTCGGCATCGTGCCTCCGATCCAAACGGTTCCAAGTCCAAGTTTGTGTGCATAGATCAGGAAGTCCTCGAAGGCGTATCCGTATGCCTCATCCATATTTTTCTGCGTTTTGTCTACGACCGCAGAAACATAAAACGTGTCACCGGCAAGCACAGGACTTGATAAATTGTTCTCCTTTGCATCAAGGAAAACAAACTTTATATTCACCCCAAAAGGATTGCTCAATCCTTCAGCATATTTCGCAAGATCGTTTTTTATAGATTCGTCCAATGCTTTGCCATCGAATGTTCTGACACTTCTTCTTTGCTTTACCAATTTCAAAAATTCGCTCATTTTATCTCCTTTTCCCCAAAAAGGTGTGTTTTATACAAACTTCTTTGCGAATGAAGCTGCCTCTGCAGATGCTTTGTCCACAGCCTTACTCTTGAAGTACAAAGTCTCTGTCTCCACCTTTATCCCTTTTTCTGTGAGAGACTTCTTTATGAGATCAAGTGCATGTTTAGAAAGCCATGATGTTGAAAATACAACAGCTTTTCCAACCTTGTCCGCGGACAGGCTCTCCAAATAATTCTTGAGTTTTTCATCAATTCCGTATGCATAAAGTGCTCCACCGATGAAAAGGACATCGACCTTCTCATTTATAGCTGCTTCACTGCTGTCAACGGAAACTGCCTTTGCTCCTATTGCATCCGCAATATATTCCGCTACTTTTTTTGTGTTACCTGAACGTGAATAAAATCTGACTGCTGCTGACATAGTTTTTACCTCCCACATGATTTTATTATTGATTGTATGCATTTGTATTTTGCACAACCAATAATACAACACTTATCGAAAATTGACAAGTGTTGTTTCGTTTTTTATTTTTTCTTAACAATTTTGGAATTTTTGACTAAGATAAATTGCTTATGACAAGAACCACTCCGGAGAGAATAAGAAGGACGATAACCAGTTTTTTCACAACTTTATCATCCAGCACATTAGCACATTTTATCCCTAAGAAAAGTCCTATGAGCATGAATGGCACAAGAAATACCACCCTCTTTAATACATCAAAAGTGATGATGCCCGTCAATGCGTAAAGCGCTATTCTAAAGGTGTTCTCAACAGTGAAAACAAAACATATATTTCCCTTGAATTCTTTTGTATTCTCTGAGACCCGACTCACATATGCGCCGAGCAGCGCTCCTATTCCGTACAATCCGCAGAGAAGTCCCGAGAGCACTCCTATAACAAGCAGCACTGCCTTTGAGCTCTCTCTTTTTTTTGCCCTCTCTCTGAAGAACATCTCTATTCCGATAAGAATGACAACAATTCCGAAAATAACTTTTATTATTGTTACATCGGTATTTTTGAGCAAAAAAACTCCCGGTATGCTTCCCGCTAGCACGAGTATCGAAAGCGGAATCACAATCGATTTTTTCAAATGTTTTCTCTCCCTGTAAGCCAATATTATATTGGTTGGATACCCTACGAGTAGCTCTACCGGTGATACATTTATATTGTTATTTCCAAATGTAAGTATGCTGTTAAAAACCAGAGCGTTTGCAAAGCCGCACAATCCCTTTATAAAAAACGCAACCAATGTTGCGACAATCCAGATCAACATCTACAAAAATTTTGCCTTTCATTTTTTTACATATTTTTTAAACGAATTCCAAGCGGTCTTTTAATACAATCTCTAAAGAACCATAAATAGAGTTCCCGCTCCGATCAAAATACAACCGATTACGGATTTTGTTGTAAATTCCTCATGTAAAAAGACAAAGGCAAGCACAAGCGTGATCACTACGCTTAATTTGTCAATCGGAACTACTTTCGACACACTGCCCATCTGAATTGCCTTGTAGTAGCAAAGCCATGAAGCACCTGTGCATAGTCCTGATAAAATAAGGAATAGCCAGCTTTTTCTGCTTATAGAATCAATTCCCGTCTGCGCATTTGTAAGGAACACGATTCCCCATGCCATAACCAATACAACAACCGTTCTTATTGCTGTTGCAAGATTTGAATTCACGTCCTCTATTCCGACTTTTGCCAAAATTGATGTAAGTGCGGCAAATACTGCCGAACCTATAGCAAACCATATCCACATAATGTTATCCCCTTTTCATTAATATTTTTCCATTATACTCAACAGGGGATGATTACTCAATCATTTCTTCGATACTGATTTTTTCCACAGAGGATACTCTGATAAGTTTTTCCTTACAGCCCTTCTTGTTCACGGTGCGCACAAGTATCCACTCTCCATCAGTGTCTATTATGGTATTGCTGCCGTTTTTGTCTATACCATTCATGACAATGTCCACGTCCTCGCAGTCTTCTTTAAGATCGAATTTTACTTTTTTCCCGATATTGGATTTTATGATTTTTACGAGGTCGTAATGCTTTCTTTCAAAGGATGTACCGCTTATTTTTGCAATCTCGTTTTCCAGCTCACTCACACGTCCGGCAAGGGAGGAATTGTTGAGGTATGCCATAAGTCCGAATATTCCGAATATAAAACCTAAGTACTCCATTACTCATCCTCCTTCACTATCTCAAAGGAGCCTACCGATGAAAGCGGTATGAGCTTTTCAATATGCCCTTTTTTATGTCAGGCAGTACGCTTCCGGATTCCCAACGGCTCACAGTCTGCCTTGTGACCGACATCATCTCTGCAAACTCTGCCTGCGTCATCCCCAAATCTTTTCTTTTTGATGCTATTTTTTGTCCTAATTTTTCCATTATAATCTCCCATATCCCTTTTGGATTTTTTACCCGGGATAGGTTTATTCTACATAAAGCCCCTTTATCCCTCAAGTTATTAATATGCGCAAAATGTAACATGTCAGTTTACATTCCTTGGTTTTTGGGGCTTTCTCATTTATTCTTCCATTATTTGTCTCGTTTCTTCTATTCATAAATTGAATACAAAGATATTCTTCATAAGTATTTGTAATTTTGCTTAAACCATAGGATAATTGTTATTGATAATTATTATTATTTCTAACGGACAATAGTTTTTCTGTATGAAATATAAGTTATGCTGCGATGCACAAGTATACTATTTGAAAATGGGGGATGATTTATGGATTTTATACCATCTAAAAAACTGGGTTTCGGTCTTATGCGTATGCCGCTTATAGACAAGTCTAACAATGCCGATGTCGATGTTGAACAGGTCAAAAAAATGGTAGACATGTTTCTTGAAAAAGGTTTTACCTACTTTGATACAGCCTGGATGTACAACGGTTTCAACAGCGAGAACGTCACAAAGCAGGCCCTTGTAAGCCGATATCCAAGAGAGAGTTTCACTCTCGCCACAAAACTTCATGCCGGCTTCATCAAATCGTTTGAGGACAGGGACAAAATATTCAACACTCAG
>JAILHT010000051.1 GCA_024695665.1 Lachnospiraceae bacterium | reverse complement strand
CGTGTGCGCATCTATAAAATCATTATCACCATTTTTCCCTGCATTTTCAAGTTTTTCGGCAAGTGATGACAAAGCCTTTGCACCTATTATTCTGGCTGAACTTTTCAGCGCATGAACCTTGATTGTATACATCTCGATGTCGCCTGATTTATACGCTCCTTCTATTATATCAGAACTCTCATCTATCATGTCATTGAAAGTGTTCAAAGATTTGATAAATTCTTTTGTACCGCCACAATTCTTCTTTCCGTCTGCGACGGATATTCCTTCGGTATCCTCGAGCCATATAAGCTCATCCGGCAGTGCCTCATCGCTCTCCTCAAGCTGTGTTACATCAACCTCCTGCAAAAGTTCGTCCGGGAGATATTTTTTCAATGTGAGTTCTATCTGTTTTGAATCCACCGGTTTTGAGAGATAATCGTTAAATCCCTTTTGAATATAAAAATTGTCTCCTCCGCTCATGACATTTGCGGTGAGTGCTATGACAGGGATGCTCCTGTCAAACTTTCTTATATTTTCCAAGGTCTCTATACCGTCCATCTCCGGCATCATATGATCCAAAAGAACAATATGATATTCCTCGTTCATAAGTTTTTCGAGGCATTCCTTACCGCTTGTAACGGTTGTTATATTGACCTTCGTGCCTTTTAGTATTCCTCTTATAACCTGAAGATTCATGTCGTTGTCATCGACAGCGAGAACTTTTGCATCAGGCGCAAAGAACTCAGGAACATATACGTCTTTTTTCTTCTTTACCTGCTCCTCTGTAAAGACTCCCATAGGTGTCTCATCCACGATTTTCTGATCTATCGCAAAATAGAAGGTCGACCCCTGCCCATATACGCTGTCACAGCAGAGTTCACCACCCATAAGAGCGACAAATTTTTTCGATATGTCTAGACCAAGCCCGGTTCCTTGTATTCCTGAATTCTTGACCTCATCAAACCTCTCGAAGGCATTGAAGAGCCTCTTTATATCTTCCTGTTTTATTCCCATTCCGGTATCTTTTACACTGTAGTATATTTTGCAGACACCTTCCTCATTGTTCCTCTGCTCAATCTTCAGTACAAATCCGCCTTCTTTTGTGTACTTGAGCGCATTCGTCAACAGGTTCAAAAGGATCTCTTTGAGTTTTCCGTCATCTCCATAGAGAGTTTTCGGAAGATTCTCGTCTATATCCGTTTTAAAATCAAGACCTTTTTCCTCGCTCCTCACTCTTATCATCATTGTTAGAGAACGCACAAATTCTGCTGTATCATATTCCCTCTCAACAAGATTCATCTTTCCGGACTCAACCTTTGAGAGATCAAGAAGGTCGTTTACAAGTCCAAGCAAAGTCTCCGATGCTCTCTTTATATTGTCCGCATAGCCGGTGACAGCTTCAACGTAATCATCCGACACATTGTCGGTATTCTCCCTGAGTATCATCTCATTCATACCCATAATGGTATTTATCGGTGTTCTTATCTCATGCGACATATTCGCAAGGAATCTGGACTTTGCCGTATTTGCTCTCTCCGCGTCATCCTTTGCAATTCTGATCTGCTCGTACTGCCTCCTTATGACAGTCACCCTGATTATCCACCATACAGCAAATGCAGACAGTCCGATAAGAACAAATATTGCCCCGATTCTTACAATCAAAAGCTCCGTGAATGCTTTTTTCTTTACTATCGTTATGTCGATCGAATTGTTACCTCTGCCGTAGGAGTCACTGAGATTCATTATAAAATGATAGGTCCCGCCTCTCAGGTTTGTGTAATCATTTATAGTCATCTCACTTCTCTTCATCTCAGTCTTTTGAGCTTCAAATCCTTTGAGGTAATATGTGACCGTCGGGTCCATAAGTGAATATGTGAATATGTATCCGTTCACACAGAGTTTCTCAGTATTTGAAGGGATTGTATAATTTCCGTTCTCATCCGGATAAACAAAGGCTCCGTCCGCCTCTATATACGGAACACACATTTTTACGTCCTGAATATTATCGAAAGGTATCTCTATATTTACCCTGCACACTCCGGTCGATCCGGCTATGTAGAGATTTCCGCTCGTTGAGAGATAACTGTACGAATTTGCGGTCGCAATACAAGTCATTCCGTTCTCAAAACCATAATAAACCGGATTTATCTCTCCGTTGGCTATCAGATCCTCCTCCGGGATAACATATATACCGTTGCTGCTCAAAACCCAGATTTCACCCATTCGATTTTCATACAAATCGAAATTGTTTGAATACGGGAAATTGTCGATACTTGTGATATTTAAATCGCTGTCCATATATGCCAGAGAATTGCTTGTGACTATCCAGAATATGTCCTGACCGATATCATGTTTGACGCGCAAAACAACCTCCGATTTCAGGCCTTCATCGGTTCCTATGTGCTTCACTCCGCCATTTTTTATAACATACATTCCTCCACCGTCAGTTCCTATGACGGTTGTTCCGTCAGTTCCCTCAGCAACCGTCAGAATCTCGGTATTTTCTATGCCCTCGCTCTCACCATAAACATATTTGACTTCATCATCTATAATCCATGCAAGTCCTCCGGTGCAGGCAACCATAAAAGATCCGTCTTTTTTCTCACAGACAGTCCTCGCCCTGTTTGTAGGCAGACCGTCCTCCTCCCTGAAAGCTACGACTTTTCCGTCGTCATATCTTATAACCGGAGCGTCCTCGTAAGAGCAAATCCATATTCTGTCCATCGAATCTTTTATAATGGACCTTATCCTGTAATCTTTTGTGTAGTCTATGAGATCATCACAATCTATCTTCTCCCCGGATGCGTACTTTGCATCGGTCACAGGAAGACTCTCCAAAAGTCCTTTCGCTCCTATAACCTTAAGTCCTTCATCTCTGCAACCCACAAAGAGCATATTTTTGTACTTGCAAGTGGCATTGACAACAGTATTTCCTATGCCATATCGGTCTGACATATTAAGGAACCGGTTTGGAACTATCTTCATTATTCCCTGCTTTGAGGATACAAACCAGAGATTGCCCTGATAGTCGGTCATCATCGATTCGACAGAGCTTATCATAGGTACATCGTCTAGCATTTTACACTCTCCGTCACATACCACTCCTATTCCGTTATCCGCGCATACCCACAGTGTGTCATCATATTTTTCAATGGAATTGATATATCTGATAGGAGCAACATTTATATGTTCATATTCATCAGGCTCCTCCCCAAGTTTTCCGTATATTATGTCCGTCTCACTGTTTCCGAGATAGACATATCCCGGCTTGTCCGGATCGGGGAGAATTGTCCTTACTTCCTCCATTCCGAGATTATTTCCACTATAGAAACCGGTGATTTTACGGTTTTCTATTGTGAATACATCCCCGTTTATCGTGATACCGTATATGACTCCGTCAGCTCCGATTTTCATCATACGAATATATTCCTCGTTTATAAGGTCGTCATCGAGAGTCTCCATATTCATATCCTCGTCGACTGTCACTATCCCCTTTGTAGTAGCTATATAAACATATCCGTCCGTGCCCTCCAATATTCCTCTTACGGAAGACGAGCCCATACCATCTCTCTTGTTATAATTTGCAAACTCATAAACATCGCTTCTGACGATAAAAACACCATTGTCATTCGTTCCCACCCAGAGGTATCCCCTGCTGTCAACGAATAGAGAGACAACACTTGATATACCTGTCTTTGAGTCAATTCTTGAGAAAGTCTCACTGTCATATCTTATAAGTCCGCTATAGCTTCCTATCCAGATAAAACCTTCTTCTGTCTCAACCATCGCATTGGCCTCCGAAGTTGGAAGACCGTTGCTGTTATCATAAAGCATTGCCGCATAGGCATCCTTGTTGTGTATATAATCAGTGGCTATGTCCACCTCTTTGGCGAAAGCCTCACTTCCGCCAAATACAACTGTCAGTATGAATATTAGCCCGAATAAAACCGGATTTGCTGTCTTTCTCATATTCTAATAACCCTCTCCCCGGATTACTTTTTGATCTTTACCTTTTTCTTGCTGCTCCATGCACTGTAACTTATAAGACTGCCGGACTTCTTGTACGTACGGATTCTCACATAGTATGTCTTGTTTTTCTTTAGCTTTGTTATCTTGAGTGATGTCGTCGAGTTCTTAGATATAGTTTTCGTCTTGACTCCGGATGTAAATTGCGATTTAAGTGAATACTGTATCTGATACCCGGTCACCTTACTGTTTTTCTTCCAGGTAACCTTAAGTTTCTTTCCCGAAAGATTTGTAGCCTTTTTTATGGCAGGCTTTTTCAACCTGTATATCTTCACATACGAGGAAGCTGCACAGTCTCCCTGCGAGGTGTAAGCAACCACTCTGTATTTGTATTTTGTTCCTTGAGATGTGGCCTTCTTGTCGGTGTAGCTCACCGTATTGACCTTTTTTATCGTTTTTATCTTCGTTCCGTTGCGGTAGATATAATATCCCTTCGCACCGGTCACCTTATCCCAGGTAACCTTTATTCCACTCGAGGTATTAGTCAATGCGACATTCGAAGGCGAATCGAGTTTTACCGTGATAGATACAATTATCTTTGCCTGCGTGTAATAGGAAGTTGCTGCAGAAATAATCGTTATCTTTGCGGTTCCCGGAGATATACCGGTAACCACACCTTTTTGTGAAACCGTAGCAACTGAACTGTCGGATGAGGTGTAAGATAATGTTCCTTTTGCTCCGGATACGCTTATCGTGGTGGTTTCAGTCAGACCAATCGATGAGGAGGCCGTCTTTGCGGTCACACTCTGAGATGTCTTCGTCACAGTTACAGAGACTGTTGCAGTCGCCTTGGAATAAATTGACGTCTTTGCCGCTGTAACGGTTATCGTCGCCGTTCCTATTCCTTTCCCCGTAACCGTTCCGCTGCTTGAAACAGTTGCTACCGAAGAATTTGATGTGGCATACGAAAGAGCCGTCTTGTTTCCTGAGACGGTTATCGAGGTGGTTTTTCCATATTTAATTGACGAAGATGCAATCTTTGCTGTTATCGTCTGTGAGGCCCTTACAACCGTAAAACTCATGCTTGAAGTTGTTCTGGCGTAAGTGTCCGTGGCTGCGGCAGTCACATATATAGTAGCACTTCCGACAGCTACAGCTGTCACTTTACCGCTTGAGCTTACTGTCAGAACACTCGTATTTGACGACTTGTAGGTTAACGATCCATATGCACCGGAGACACTTATCGTCGCTGTATCACCGCACTCAAGCTCCGTATCCGACGCCTGAAGTGTGAGTGACTGATAGGCATTGTTTATCCTGAAGGCAAGTGTTTTGTCTCCTGTGTAGTTTCCTATACCCTCAACATAAATATATGCAGTTCCGACATCCGTGTTATTTGCATAGGATAAAGTATAATCCTCATCCTTTGTCAATGTAGTTTGGTTATAAGTAATTGTAGGTGTCGGTGTTATTGCACTTCCGGTATATGTCTGAGCTGCAACTTTCGATGCTACCGCATCTGATATATCATAGGTCAAGGATGTTGTAGAACTTGAATCATTTGTAAAAAGATTCAGGTGCGCATCATAATTTTTGGTCAAAGTACTTGTTCCGTTACAGTATTTCAAACTGTTTTCCGCCACACCCGTGTAAGTTGTATCAACATACGTATTGCTACCAATCACTTCAATTGGGATATAACAGACCGTACTTCCTGTATTTTCTATTTTTACGGTGACATCGGTGGCTGTATCTATATCGAGCGTCGTGTCGAATTCAACAACATAAGATCCGGCCGCATCTGTGGTAATATCCGCACTAACACTGTCATCGGATGTGCTTGCACTCACAGTTAAAGTGGCATCTTCCGAAGTGATCTCAAATCCCACTGCTTTTATGCTCTCCCCCGCTCCTACCGTGTATGTATTCGAAAGATAATAACCATTTCTCAATGCGAGCGAGCCTGCATAAAACAAAGGTGTCGATGCACATGCATAACAGTTGTCATACATATCATAATCCGCATCAAAGGCTGTTCCTGTTCCGTAGTAGAGCAATCCGACATCCTCATATGACATCCAAAAATACCCGTAGTAGCCGTACTCGTTTGAACCCCAGCTGTTTCTTACCAGCCACGCACCGTCACTGCTTGGAGTTGCAGCGGAGGATGAAGAATTTCCAAAATCATCCTTTGAAAAAGTGTCATCCCATCCGACAAGCATGATTGCATGATTTGCCCCCTGAACGGTTCCGTAATATGAATTGTTTGTTGCGCTGTAGTAATTTGTGCTCGCATAAAAACCTGCTGCAACAGCTCCGTGCGTTGCGATAGCCTCTTTTACCGCGGTGACATCGTTGAGTTCCACAAGATATGCCCCTTTAAACTGTGCACTGTTGTTTGCAACTGCATATGTATCATCTGTCGGCAGACTTCCTCCATACGGAACATCGTCTTCACTAACCGGACCGACATTGTTTTCAAACATCTGATATCCAAGATATGTGTTTCCACCGTTGTTGAGATAGCTTGAACCTGTATAGGAAACAGCATCCTCATCATGGCAATCTTTTGGATCATCATAATCGTGTGTAGCATAATATGCGAGAGCCTGCTCCGACAAATCTATAGATGTATCCGCCACACCGTCAAGTATCATATCTGCCTCGAGTGCACCGATACAAGCAAAAGCCCAACATGCTCCCTCGCTTCCCTGGTCTCTTACAACCGGAAGCATTCCCTCGTCAAACGCATTATAATAGGTATCACCCGAGGACACTGTATTTACAACGGTATTTATTGATGCGGTGAGAGCCGAACCGGTAACCTCATTTCCTGTAAGAACAAGCCCTCCTACGGTTCCCTGTCCATCGTTTTCCACCGACACTGTAAGTACCGGAATCTCAACACCTTCAGCAAGTGTATATTCATCATCAAATACAGCATAAAATTCATATGTACCGAGATTTTCATCATAGTTGTCACTGCACTCCCATGTTACAGGGATGCTCACTTCACTTGCTTCATCTACCGCTTCGATCTCATCCATATTTTCATCTGTGTATTCAACGGTTCCGCCCACGGATACGGTAACCTCCGTAGGCATTTTCTCCAATACACTCTCAAGTGCGGGTTTGTATTCACACTGCAAATACTCGTTTGCCTCATCTGTCTCAGTTATGACGGAATCATCAAACTCCAAAACATTCTCGGATTCCTCATCGACCGACAGTACGGTTTCTGTCTCTATCTCTGTCTCAGTTTCGGTCTCAGTTTCAATCTCTGTTTCTGTAGGAGTCTCTGTCTCAACTTCAATCTCTGTTTCTGTAATCGCTTCTGTTTCTGTTGCAATTTCCGTTTCGGTTTCAGGCTCAGATTCCGTATCGATTTCAATCTCTGTCTCAGTCTCGGTTTCGGTCTCAATCTCAGTCTCGGTCTCAATCTCAGTCTCGGTTTCGGTCTCAATCTCAGTCTCGGTCTCAATCTCAGTCTCGGTTTCTGCCTCGGTCTCGGTTGCAAAAGCAGGAATGGTTGTCTCAATGCAAAGTGACGCAACCAACGCAAACGACAGAATAATACTTAAAAATCTTTTTGCCATATAATCTCCCACACGAAAAAATGTGCTTTTTACTGTTTCAACTCTTTATCTGATAATAGATATCCGGTTATCCTTCGTCAAGATAACCATACTACTAATACTTATCGACAAAATAACATACTAATTATAGCACTTTTTTCCTATTATTGTATAAGAGATATTTGTTTTACAAAAAGAAGGCCCCAAAAGGGCCTCCTTAAATCTGTATTATTACTGTTCCGAAGAATCTTTATGTTTTCTTATTGCTTCCTCGTGGGATTTTGTCATTACAACCTTCATATCTTTAAGTTCCATGCCATCCTGTGCAAAATAGAACTTTAAGAAGAATGTCTGATAGCTTGGGCTGAATTGTACTTCTACCTCTTTCCAGTCTCTGTCCTCACCTGTCAGAGTGATCATCTTTGCAAGCTCCTTGTCCTTGAATATGCTGAGCGGTATCTGTGCAAGTTCACTGAGAGCATTCGCCCTCACCTTCATTGTGAGTTTGTATTCTCCTCTGTCTCTTATTGCAACAGAAACCATCGTGGAATCATTTCTTCCGGTCTTTATAAGTTTAGGATCTATATCTGTGGTTCCATCGATTCCTATTCTGCAGTCGACCATACTGTCAAAGGTTACTTCCTCGTCATCCGCCTCATTTGAAAGCTTGTTGTCGATCTCGTCACCCTCTTTTATGAATCTTGCAAAAACAGGCTTGTTCATAATGAACTTGCAGATATTTGCCGCATTTCTCTGATATTCCGCCCTTGTCACTCTTCCTTCGGCAAGAGCCTCCTTTGAATCGTCCTTGTTAGTATTTGACTTTGCATCGGAGGTCACCATATACAGGTCGTTCTGTGCTTTCACAATGGAGGACATATAAACTATGCTGTTGTTTTCAACAGTTCCTCCCTTTGCCCACCAGTCGGTCATTACTATTCCGTCAAAGCCCCACTCCTCTCTCAACACTTTTGTGACAAGATCATAGTTGGACGAGGAGTAATATCCGTTTACCGGTCCATATGTGGTCATTACCGCATGGGCATTTCCCTCTTTTACGGCAATCTCAAAACCTTTGAGATAGATTTCTCTTATCGCTCTCTCAGAAGCAACATGTTCAACTGTATGTCTGCCGGTTTCCTGTGTATTCATTGCAAAATGCTTGATTGTTCCGGTGACACCGTATCTGTGCATTCCCCTAAGCTGAGCTGCTGCACTTTTTCCAGTGAGTAAAGGATCCTCAGAAAAATACTCGAAGTTTCTTCCGTTCAACGGATGTCTGTGTATATTCATTCCCGGTCCTAAGAGGACATCTATCTTGTTCTTTCTGAGCTCCAAACCTTCCCACTCGTACAAATCTTCCAAAAGCTTTATATTCCACGTGGCCGTGAGACAGGTCCCGTTAGGCATGGCAAAAGCCGTCTTTCCGGAATCCATTCTTATTCCCGAAGGTCCGTCACTGCAGCATGCCACAGGTATTCCGAAGCTCAAAAGTTCATCTGTGACTCCTCCGAATGCGCCACCGCATCCCGGTGTGACTTTCGGTGAGCTCATTCCCTCTCCTCGAACTATGCACATAAGATCCTCATCCGAGAGCTGCGCGATGAAATCATCCATTGTGCATCTGT
>JAILHT010000143.1 GCA_024695665.1 Lachnospiraceae bacterium | reverse complement strand
TGTGTAAGATTGTAATCATAATTTTTTCACTAATTTGCCTACTTATATCTTCTGTAATTACACTTTTAGCCATTATAAATACTGATAATATTCCTTTATAAAAAGAGGAATTATTTTTATAATGCTACCCTTTTTATATACTAGCATTTTCCCATAAAATCTGCGTAAACAGATGCTAAAGTTTTTGCTTCTTATTTTGTTGGTAGTGTATCTGAGTTTGCTGCATCTAATAACCTTTTTTATCTATATTCTCCATAGTACCAATATCAATACCATCAGCTAATTATTGAAAATCCGTTTGATATGCCGAATAGCCATCAATTCTGCTCATAGCCCTATCCTCCCATTCATCAAAAAACATTCACTCTTTTGTATCAATTTTCGTTGAAACAATTGAAGATAAGGTATCATAGTAACTGTTACCGGAAGCATATTCTCTTATCGTTGACATGAAAACGTTCCTCTTTCTACAGCTTTACATCCACGTTATTTCCAATCGGCTCTGATGTACCAATATCCACGCCATCCGGCAAATTATTCGGAGGAATCGGTATGTCTTCATTCTGTATCTGCTCCTGTTCTTCCGTTCCCGTTGCTTCGTCCTTGCCCTCAGCCGCCTTCGTTTTCTCTGTATTGTCTTTCTTATCAATCTTGCCTTCTGTTTTCGCAGCTTTCTGATCTTCTTTTTCTGCTTCCTCTAACTTCTTGTTAATATCAGAAATCGCACTCATCTGTGATGCTTCAATATCCTGTGCTTTTGCTTCAACTGCCGCAAGTTCCTCTTTTTTCTTTTCTACATTACCACGCCCTGCGTCCTGTTTGATTTCCGCCTTTAAAACACCCGCTTTTCCTTCCATTTGTGACTTGACCGCTCCCTGAACCTTTACCTGATCCATTGAAGCATCTGCAGATATTATAGCCTGCATACTTGCACTTGACATTCCGGTACTACCTGTTGCAGATTTGGACGCTTGTCTGTTGTTGCCGAGCATATCGTCCATAGAAGAACCTTTTTTCTGCTGGCTCTCTTTACGCTGTTCAACCTGATGCTGACGGAGCTGATTCTGCAAATCACTAATCTGCTGTTGAATCTCCTGACGCTTTTTCATTTTTTCTTCCAGAGACATCTCTTTGTTCTGCCCAAGCTCCTGTATCTGCTTCTGAGCATTAGCAATCTGGTTCTGAAGATTCTTGCTGACAGAATCCGTCCCCTGATTCATATTCATCTGAAACGACTGTACTCCTGCATTACTTCCACTTGTTCCATTTACATTCATTTGATTGTCCTCCTTTGACTTTGTAGTTGAAATCCTTTTCTTTATATTCGAATATCAATCCGCTTGTATTTATCGAGAATATTTTCATTCCCGGATAAATCTGCCAAATCTGATATTGTCAATAGTACATTTTTGCTTATGCCTTGACATCAAGTGCAGCCATCCCAACTGCACTAAAAGTTTTGGAATCCATTTTTTTAATCACTTCCTCAGTCATATACTTAATGTCTGATTCCTCAGCTGAAAATACAATTTCCTTTTCACCATCTGCCTTTTTTTGCAGAATTTGTGTTATTCGTAGCAAATTGAGATGTATAACTACTGTTGTTTATACCTGTAATTGCCATAATCTTACCTCCCATATTATTGAAAAATTGAACTAAATTCTATTGTATCTTCACTTTCTGTATGTTTTTCCAATTTCCTCCATTCATGACTTCTTAATTGGAATATCGACATACAAAATAAAAATCTAAAGCCAGATTCGGTGAAACGACCTTTTTTCAGTGTGAACGGTATCATCTTATAGGAAAAGACTCTGACACTCTCTTCCTCAGATAATAACGGGCTCCTAATATTTTGTTATTCATTGACAGTTTGTGACCCCATGCCCATATTTTATCAAATAACAAACCCGTCCAAGAATATCAATCACCAGAGCAGCTTCTCTCTCGTTGACATTCCCGGACGGGTCTGTTTTATAGTAGCCAAGGACACTTAAGGATAAGTGCCCTAAATCAAATATTTAGTTTCGGTTCATGTACCAACCGAGATGGTCATCTTAAACACATTGTTATTACGGTACACAACTCATTTCAAAAGATATAAACAAGGTATAAAACAAAGTCAAAATAGCGCAAAAGCCCTGTGTTTACAAGGATTTCTTCATCTATCCAATATGTTGCCGTGGCAGATGAATAAAACTTTTATTGACATTTCATACCTCCAAAACTACATCAAATTGCTTCAGTTTGCGCCGGTTTACGGCTGATACTCCTTAAAAGAAACAAATTCATTGCTTTCAAAAATCGGTTTGTCTTTTACTTTC
>JAILHT010000047.1 GCA_024695665.1 Lachnospiraceae bacterium | reverse complement strand
AACCTTAGAATTTCCACAAAGTTACGTTGCCCTAGTATGACCAGTAAAACAGAAGAAATAAGAGTTAAAAAGTTTGAAATCTGAGTGTAGAAAACAAAGTTTTTTAGAACAGAGCCTCTGGCTTTCAAACTTTTTTTGAATGCGATAAGTTCAAATATAACAATTAAAAGATTTAGAATACGTGCCATTTTTTCTCCCCAATAATACTATTCAATAAGATTTATATCTAAAACATATATAGGTGTTACATTTTTTTTGATGTTATGTAGTATACTATCAAAAACGATTGCGCACAATATATTTATTTGGAACTAAAACTAATGATTTCGGCAATCGTTGATCAGATGATAAACCACATAATAAAATTGAAAAAGGGGGAATAAAGATGGAAAACAACTCTAAAACTATTGCTGTAAGATACTGTTCAAAAACAAAAGCCGGAAATACAAGAAGAATTGCGGAAGCGATAGCAAAAGGAGCGGGTGTCAAAGCGGTGAGTATAGCAGATGAAGATAAATTGACGGAATATGCGGATATACTTTTTTTGGGAGGAGCACCGTACGCAAATATAATGGATCCAGAACTCAGAGGGTACGCAGAAAATCTGCCGTCAGAAAAGATAGGAAAGGTAGTCCTCTTCACAACCTCGAACTGGTCAAGACGAACAGTGAGAGCACTTAGAAAGATTTTAACGGAAAAAGGCATTGCAGTTGTGGAGGAGTATTTCTATGCGCATATGCTCAGCATTGATGCAAAACTGAAAGAGGCTGAAAGTTTTGCGGAAAAATATATCTGAATGCTTATCAGATAATCATTTGATTTTCTGACGTAAACTGAATATCATTATTGTATTGGAGGCGGTAAAGATGCTTATTTATTCGGGGACAAAAAAAGATTTTATGTCAGATACGGAAAATGATTGTCTTGAGACAAAGCTTTATGAGACTATAAGAGAAAAAATGAACCGTACCACAGGACTCAGTGAACTGAATTCGTGGCGCAACTCATTAAGAGAAATGTATATCACATTAAATGATGCGGAGATTCCAAGTGATGCGGGGATAGCGATAGAGTACAATATTCCGCAGACGGCGAAAAGGATAGATTTTCTTGTATCGGGATACGGCAAAAACAAAAAAGGAAATGTCGTTATCATCGAGCTTAAACAGTGGGAAAAACTCAACGCTGTTGATGGGCAAAATGAGATTGTGGAGACCTATATCGGAAGAACAAACCGTAGAGTTGTACACCCTTGTTATCAGGCGTGGTCATATGCGGCATTGATAAGAGATTACAATGAGTATGTACAGGACAATGAGATAGGCCTGCATCCATGCGCGTATCTTCACAATTATCCGAGAAAAGAAAACGACCCGTTGGACAAGGAACAGTATAAAGATGTAATGCGTGATGCGCCTGCATTTACGTACGGACAGAGGGAGATTCTTCGTGATTTCATAAAGAAACAGATTGTGACAGGTGATAACGAGGATACGCTTCTTAAAATAGAGCATGGAAAAATCAAACCATCCAAACAACTGCAGGACGCTATCGCAAATATGTTAAAGGGTAACAGAGAATTCATAATGCTGGATGATCAAAAGGTTGTATATGAGGGAATTCTTGAGTATTCATGTGATTGCCAGAAAGACGGGAAAAAGAGGACAATAATAGTAGAAGGCGGACCCGGAACCGGAAAAACTGTTGTTGCTATCAATCTGTTGGCGGAACTCACAAACAGAAAACAGTTTGCACAGTATGTCTCAAAAAATGCAGCACCGAGAACTGTATACCAATATAAATTGAAGGGAAGCATGAAAAAAAGCAGTGTTGATAATCTGTTCAAAGGCTCGGGAAGCTATGTCGATGCGCCGAGGAATGCAGTGGGAACTTTGCTTGCTGATGAGGCACACCGTCTCAATGAAAAATCGGGCATGTTTCAAAATCTTGGAGAAAATCAGATAAAAGAGATAATCCATGCATCTTTGTGTAGTGTTTTCTTTATCGATGAGAGTCAAAGAGTGACCATATCAGATATCGGAAGTGTGGCTGAGATCGAAAAATGGGCAAAAGAAGAAGACTCAGAAGTTATAAAAATGGAATTGGTATCGCAGTTCAGATGTAACGGCTCAGACGGATATCTTGCCTGGCTTGATCAGACTCTTGATATCAGAGAAACTGCAAATTACGATCTTGACGGGATTGATTATGATATCAGAATATGTGATTCGCCTTTGGAGATGGAGTCTTTGGTGGTTGAAAAAAACCGCGAGAGAAACAGGGCAAGAATTCTTGCGGGTTATTGCTGGAACTGGCCGAAGGAGACAAGGAGTAATACAGGATATCATGATATAAAAATTGGAGATTACGGGATCAGCTGGAACCTCGACGGAGGGGATGCCTTTGCGATAAGTGAGGAATCCATTCATGAAGCAGGATGTATTCATACCTCGCAGGGGTTGGAGTTTGATTATGTCGGAGTGATAATAGGCGATGACATGAGATACGAAAACGGTAAGGTTGTCACAGATTACACAAAACGGGCAAAGACAGATAACTCTCTAAAAGGCATAAAGACACTTGCAAAGAAAGATAAAGAAAAAGCAAAAGAAATCTCTGAGGAAATAATAAAGAACACATACAGAACCCTTATGACAAGAGGCATGAAGGGGTGTTATGTGTACTGCACGGACAAGGCTCTGGCCGATTATCTGAAAGAAATGCTAAGACAAGATAAAGAAGGACAAAAAGTATGAGACAGGAAACTATAGAAAGAATCAGAAAATTTACAGAGGATAGGGACTGGGATCAGTTTCATTCCCCTGCAAATCTGGCCAAGTCGATTGTGATTGAGGCCGCGGAACTTCTGGAGTGTTTTCAGTGGTCTGATGAGGACTATGATTTACAGAATGTAAAAGAAGAGCTGGCGGATGTTATAGTATATTCTCAAAACCTTTTGGACAAGATGGGGCTTGATGTCGATGAGATTGTAAATATGAAGATGACGAAAAACGAAGCGAAATACCCGGTTGAAAAAGCTAAGGGCAATTCTGCAAAATACGACAGGTTAAATTAAAGAAACGAATACTTCGCATTCTTAAGACAGTTTTCCGATGAACGATTACAGATTCTTCATTCATGTGTTGATAAAATCGAATCCATAAATAGGGAAGTTCAAAAAACTGCCTATGGGAAACCGCTTGGTATACATGTTGGTGTATGTTTGGTTGATTCTGACACAAATGCTACTACTGCGATGGACTATGCCAGAATAGCGATGGAACAAGGGTTTATTAAACCTTTTTATCAAGCAATCATAAGAACAAGGACCGGTAAGTATACCATTTATGAGTCGCTTGCGAGATGGATGAATCCGATATACGGA
>JAILHT010000046.1 GCA_024695665.1 Lachnospiraceae bacterium | reverse complement strand
CAATAGGAATATCAAGTTCCATTGCCACATTCTTTAATTCCGACATGATATAGCCAATCTCTTCATTACGCGATTTCACATTGCGATTACAACCGATTAACTGAATATAATCGATAAAAGCTACCGAGATACTTTTCTCATTTTTCATTGCCCGTATTCTTTCACAAATGCTTTCCAATGGTATGCTCTCATCTTCTATAACCAAGCGCCATTCCAAAATATTGTTGGCGGATTTGATAATACTCTCCCAATCATTATCACTCAAATTACCGGAATGCATACTATCTGAGTCTACTCCTCCGCATAGTGACATCAGTCTTTCAACAAGCTTATCCTTGGATTCATCCAAAGATATAACCAACGCAGCCTCCCCTTTTTCCCCACATAAATACTTTATCTGATTTAACATAAATAATGATTTCCCCATGCTAGGTCTACTGGCAACTACAACCAACTGACCACCATGTATATTGAAACTATTAACATTCCTTCCATTAACCAATGACAGCATATCGAATTCCTCCTTCCATTTTTCTATGTATATTATCAGGATGTGGCGACAACAGTGTTGTAATCAACCAAATATTTTTCATTTCTCTATAATCATCTTCGCTATAGTTTCTGCATCATCTCCTGCAGCTGATACATTTCAAAGTCCTGTTGGAAATTATTCAGATAGTCATACAGCACATCCCAGTACAGCTTGCTTCCAAAGATCCACATCGGATGATACATGCGAAGCGCATCCGTATAATACTGCCTGTACGCATCCTTAATGATCATCTTTATAGTGTCTTCATTTTCTAGAGAATATCTGCTTTCCCCAATAGTTACTGTATCCCCATCAATATCAGAGATGTTTTTGATTTTTACCCATGCTCTGCGCCAGCTGTCGCTCTTTATATCCTGCGCATCAAAAATAGTATTTTCGAATTTCTGCATTACGATAGGATAGATCACACTTCTTAGGTACCACCTGAATGCATCCTCCTCACGTATAGCTAAGAACATTGAATCCATCTCATCCCACTCTGTAACACATGAATATATAAACCAGCCGCTGTAATACTCGTCCAAAGACTGCTCATCGCTTCCCCATGATCCACGGGCTTCATTGAATCGCTTTGTTTCTTCAAGGGATCTGATGAAGATCACCAACCTCTGCAAAGCAACATTCTTATCTACCGGGACATCATAAATAAAAAACTGGAACAGATTCTGAACAGGCAGTTTTTCCCCCGCAAGACTCATGGAGAGTATCCCTTCCAGCATAAGCGGTGCTAATTCCGCTCCCACAAATCGCTCGATCAGGTCATAAGCCTGAAGCAGCCCCGAATAACTTCTAAATAGCTTTATCCTGCTGACATAATTTCTCTCAATAAAATCTCTTAAGAAACCACATACCACACAGAACTTCTTATTAGTCTCCCTAACCAGCATTTCACGCTCATCAGCCTTCTCTAAGATCTTCATGGGATAATAGCCTATCATCTTGTAGATACGATTCATAACCTCAGCATTCTCAGAAAAGAGTGCATTTGTCTTATCGATAAGATCGTTATACATTAAGTGATAATCCATCATATTCTCTCCTCACAGAATCTTCGCACCTCTTCCGGTGTAGTCTCTATCTTTACTTCTTTTGCTCCTTCATCGTCCAGAAAATGGCGAATAATCTCCTCCCTCGCCAAATTATCCGCTTCGAGACTACACTCTTTGATAGGTACCTTAGCATATTTTCTCTTACCATCAACAGTTATACGATAGACCATAGCTATTACCTCCTTGCTTTGTAATCGCAGTGTAGCACACACCACATTGAAAAAGCGTCAATCTTATGTCGCAAAGATCCCTTCTGCAAATCGCAGAAGGGATCTTAAAGAATTATTCATAACTGCCTCTGTCAATGCTTTCGACTCGGATACCGACAAAACCTCACGAATCTCCGGAACCGTGATAAAGGTGTTAGTTGTATTCATCCTATCGCCTCCTAAATAATAGTTTCCTTTGTCTTCATCTACTATTTGGAACGAGTCAGAACTGATTACTAAAAAAATTGGAAAAACTATTCGAAAATGAAAATAGAGACAGATTTGAAATTTATTATTGATATGTTTTCGGGTGTGTTTTTTACTTACAAAAGGTATCAAAAAGGTATCAGCAAGCATAAAAAAAGCCCAGAACCATTGATTTTACAATGATTCTGAGCTTCTGTGGATCACTCCATTTCAATTGTTCCCGGTGGTTTGCTCGTCAAATCGTAGAATACACGATTGACCCCTCTCACCTCGTTTATGATTCGACTCATAACAGTCTGAAGAACCTCGAAAGGAATCTCAGCACTTTCTGCCGTCATGAAATCGATTGTGCGTACTGCTCGAAGAGCAACCGCATAATCGTAGGTTCTCTCATCTCCCATTACACCGACCGAGCGCATGTTGGTGAGTGCTGCAAAATACTGGTTAGGCATCCACGGTGCTTCCACTCCATGCTCCTTTTTGTACTCTGCTGCTGCCTTGTCTACCTCTTCACGGTAAATATAATCTGCGTCCTGTACGATGCGTACCTTGTCGGCTGTGACTTCTCCTATGATACGGATACCCAGTCCCGGTCCCGGGAACGGCTGACGAAATACAAGTTTTTCAGGGATGCCAAGCTCAAGTCCGGCTCTTCTCACCTCGTCCTTGAAAAGGTTTCTGAGAGGCTCGATAATCTCCTTGAAATCTACGAAATCAGGGAGTCCTCCGACATTGTGATGAGACTTGATGACAGCTGACTCTCCGCCGAGTCCGGACTCAACCACGTCAGGATAAATTGTTCCCTGTGCGAGGTAATCCACAGCTCCGATTTTCTTTGCTTCCTCCTCGAATACGCGGATAAATTCCTCACCTATTATCTTTCTCTTGCGCTCCGGTTCCGATACTCCGGCAAGTTTTCCGTAATATCTGTCCTGCGCATTTACTCTGATGAAATTGAGGTCGAACTGTCCGTTCTCGCCGAATACCGCTTCAACCTCGTCGCCCTCGTCTTTTCTGAGAAGGCCATGATCTACGAATACACAGATGAGCTGTTTTCCGATGGCCTTTGATATAAGACCTGCTGCAACGGAAGAATCAACTCCGCCTGAGAGTGCGAGGAGCACTTTTCCGTCTCCGACTTTCTCTCTGATTTCTTTGATAGTATTCTCGACAAATGAGTCCATTCTCCAGGTTCCCGCACATCCGCAGATGTTTCTCACGAAATTGTAAAGCATCTTGCTTCCCTCTACGGTGTGAAGTACTTCAGGATGGAACTGTATTGCATAAAGCTTCTTATCGACACATTCTGCTGCCGCAACAGGACAATCCGCAGTGTGTGCAACTGCTCTGAATCCAGGTGCCATCTTGCTTATATAATCAAAATGACTCATCCAGCAGGTAGTCTTGTTCGTGTCACTTTCGTGATCGTCAAGTTTGATCTTTGGAAAATCTATTTTTTCTGCTTTCTCTCCGACATTGGAGAAAAGCCCTGATGTCGTATCGACAAAGACTTCGGTTTTTCCGTACTCCCTGACAGGAGCTTTCTCAACTTTTCCTCCGAGAACATGCTGCATGAGCTGTGCTCCGTAGCAGAGTCCCAAAACAGGGATTCCCATCTCAAAAAGCTCTTTTTTATATGTAGGTGAATCGGCTTCATAACAGCTGTTCGGTCCTCCGGTAAGTATTATACCCTTCGGATTCATCGCCTTAATCTGCTCAAGGTCTGTTCTGTAGGAATAAATCTCACAGTAGACATTGCATTCTCTGACTCTTCTTGCAACCAGCTGATTGTACTGGCCTCCAAAGTCAATAACTATGACTTTTTCCTGATCCATCAGTATCTCCTCTCTAAAAAACATAAATATGCTCTAACGACATATGTTAAAAATGCTCTCTTCCTTAATCTATTAATAAAGAATTTTACAAGCATATACTGTTATACACTAATATTTTGCACTCTTCAACCGTATTATTACTGATTTATTGGATTGAAAACATATCTGTCCATCCTGTCGAATGCCTCCACTATCTTTGTATAAGGAAGGGCGAGATTCATTCTCACATGGCACTCTCCGTTAAACATTCTTCCGTCCTGGACAGCCACTCCGACATCCCAGAGGGCTTTCTCCAGTTCACCTATGGTTTTGCCGTGCTTTTGGCACCATTTAGTGCAATCCACAAAGAGCATATAAGTTCCCTCAGGTCTTGCAACCTCAATCCCCTCAAATCTGTCATTTATAAAATTGCATGCGTAATCTACATTTTTTGTAATTGTCTCGCAGAGTTCATCCGTCCAGATATGTCCCTCCGGTTTGTATGCTCCTATAAGCGCATACATGGAAAGAACATTCATCTCATTATAATGAGGAAGCGATGCCTCTTTCTCCATGCGTTCCCTGAGCCAGGAATTGTATACGATATGATAACTTCCGACAAGACCAGCCAGGTTAAATGTCTTTGACGGTGCGTACATGGCCGCCGTTCTGTTTCTGGCATCTTCTGAAACCGACTGTGTAGGGATATGTTTGTGTCCGTCCACAAGAATGTCTGACCATATCTCATCCGACACGACAAACACATCATATTTTTTGAAGAGTTCCATCGCTTTTTCTATCTCCCAGCGCTCCCACACTCTTCCGCATGGGTTGTGAGGTGAACAAAATACAGCCGCATGGATCTTGCATTTTTTTATTTTCTCCTCCATGTCACAAAAATCCATTCTCCAAACACCCTTGTCATCTCTTTTAAGTGCGCTGTGAACAAGGTCATACCCGTTGTTTTCAAGAGCCATGGTAAATCCTATATATGTAGGTGTGTGAATCAATATCTTGTCACCCTTCGATGCCAAAACGTTGAGCGCGCTTATGACTCCGCCAAGGACACCGTTCTCATAACCTATATGTTCAGGTTTAAGATCCGTCACATTGTTTCTCTTTCTTTGCCAATCTATAATCGAATCAAAATACTCATCCCTCGGATTGAAATATCCGAAATGAGGTTCTTTTATTCTGTTTATCATAGCTTCCTGTATTGTCGGAAGCACCGGAAAATTCATGTCAGCGACCCACATCGGTATAACATCATAGCCCTCCTTAGGTGCGTCGGGTGCCATTTTTACCTTACCTATGGAATCGTATGCGATTGCATCTTTTCCTTCTCTTTTTAATATAGTTGTAAAATCATACTTCATATGCCCACTCTCCTACTGATTGTTTGCTTGTTTTACCAAAAAAGTATAACATAAAAAATGGGTGTAATTTTATTTTTTTACGTGTTATAGTATAAGATAGTTTTTTGTG
>JAILHT010000134.1 GCA_024695665.1 Lachnospiraceae bacterium | reverse complement strand
AGTTTCTCAACACCTTCGATTGGCATTGCATTGTAGATGGAAGCTCTCATGCCTCCGACAGTTCTGTGTCCCTTCAGGTTCTCAAATCCGGCAGCCTTTGCCTCTGCAACGAATTTTGCGTCAAGGTCTGTATCACCGGTAACGAAAGGTACATTCATGAGAGATCTGTCTTCCTTTACTACAGTTCCTTTGAAGAGTTTGCTCTGATCAAGGAAATCGTAAAGGATCTTTGCCTTCTTCTCGTTGATTTCTTTCATTGCTGAAAGACCACCCTTCTTCTTGAGCCATTTGAAGACTTTTCCGCAGATGTAGATTCCGTAACATGGCGGTGTATTGAAAAGTGAATCGTTGTCTGCCTGAGTCTTCCATTTGAGCATGGTAGGTGTTCCCGGAAGAACATCATCTGAGATGAGGTCCTCTCTTGCAATAACTATAACAACACCGGCAGGTCCTATATTCTTCTGGACACCACCGTAGATAACTCCGTACTTTGTAACGTCTATCGGTTCTGAAAGGAAACAGGAGGATACGTCTGCAACAAGGGTATGTCCCTTTGTATTCGGAAGAGTTTTGTACTTTGTTCCGTAGATTGTGTTGTTCTCACAGATATAAACATAATCTGCATCCTCAGGGATGTCGAGATCTGAGCAATCCGGAATATAAGAGAATGTCTTGTCCTCGGACGAAGCAACAGCTATTGCCTCTCCGAAATTCTGTGCCTCTTTCCATGCCTTCTTAGCCCACTGTCCTGTGATAATGTAAGCAGCCTTCTTATTTTTCATAAGATTCATAGGTACAGCAGCAAACTGTGTGTAAGCTCCGCCCTGTAAGAACATTACCTTGTAATTGTCAGGAATGTTCATGAGATCCCTCAAATCCTGTTCAGCTTCCTTGATGATGTTGTCGAACATTTTGGATCTGTGGCTCATCTCCATAACGGACATTCCACATCCTCTGTAGTCAAGCATCTCCTCTGCCGCTTCTTTGAGTACCTCTTCAGGAAGTACTGCAGGTCCTGCTGAAAAATTGTAAACTCTGCTCATAATTTGTTTCCTCCTCGTCACCTTTTCGCGTTGTCGCTTTAGTGTTTTAAAACTTTAAATTATAAATTAATCATTTTGAGACTAATTGTCAATATCCTCTCCGGTGAAGACTTCACTAATAGGTGCTCCCGGTGCCACCATCGGCCACACCTTGTCATCTTTATCAATGATGCAATCTATAACAACCGGTTTCTTTTCCCCAAGTGCTCTCTCAAATGCCTCATCGAATTCTTCCCTGGTTGTTGCCCTGAGTCCTATACACCCCATACCCTCGGCAACTTTTACATAATCCATTCCGTCGTCAAGAACCGTGGCTGAATAACGTTTTCCGTAGAAAAGATCCTGCCACTGTCTTACCATACCCAAAACATGATTGTTCACGATTACCTGAATGAGCGGAAGATTGTTTCTCGAAGCTGTAGCAAGCTCGTTCAGATTCATTCTGAAACAGCCGTCTCCGGCTATATTTACAACCTGCTTATCAGGGTTTCCAATCTGCGCTCCTATCGACGCTCCAAGTCCGTATCCCATGGTTCCGAGTCCTCCCGATGAGAGGAAATGTCTCGGCTCTTTATATTTGTAGAACTGAGCCGCCCACATCTGATGCTGTCCAACCTCGGTCACGATGATTGCATCGCCCTTTGTCTTGTTGTAAATGCTCTCAACTATATACGGTCCGCAGAGTCCTTCTTCTGAATATGTGAGCGGATAGGATGCCTTGAAATCTTTTATCTTCTTCATCCAGTCCTCGTGATGCATCTGATCGAGTTTTTCGTTTACACTTCTTAACGTAGTCTTCAAATCTCCGATTATGCACTCATCAACTATTATATTCTTGTTTATCTCTGCCGGGTCTATATCAAACTGAACTATCTTTGCCTTGTGGGCGAACTTCTTTGCATTTCCCAATACTCTGTCTGAAAAACGAACACCGCATGCAATCAAAAGGTCACACTGACTCACCCCGAAATTTGATGCTTTTGTTCCGTGCATTCCAAGCATTCCGGTATATCTCTCCGAAGTTCCGTCAAAAGCACCTTTTCCCATAAGTGAATCACATACAGGTGCGTCTATCTTCTCGACAAATTCTTTGAGTTCCTTCTGTGCTCCGGAAATGGTAGCACCTCCTCCTACAAAGACATAAGGTTTTTTCGCTTTTGATATCAAAGAGACAACCTCATCGATTCTCTCCTCGGTAGTCCTGGTCGAATTGATACGAAGGAATTTGTCCCTCGGTGCCCACTCTTTTTTCTCATATTCCGTGACATTTGCTGTTACATCTTTTGTAACATCCACAAGTACCGGTCCGGGTCTTCCCTCTTTTGCTATATGGAAAGCACGTCTCAACGTATCTGCAAGTTCTTCGACGTCCTTTACAATAAAATTGTGCTTTGTTATAGGAGTTGTTATACCTGTGATGTCAATCTCCTGAAAAGAATCTTTTCCGAGAAGAGGTACTGTGACATTACATGTTATTGCAACAACCGGCACCGAATCCATGTATGCCGTGGCAATTCCGGTGACAAGATTTGTCGCACCCGGTCCGCTGGTTGCAAAACAAACTCCGACTTTTCCTGTGCTTCTCGCATATCCGTCGGCCGCATGGCTTGCCCCCTGCTCATGGGAGGTAAGTATATGTTTTATATCTTTCTGTTTGTAAAGAGCATCATAAACATTGAGGATAGCTCCTCCGGGATAACCGAATACGGTATCAACGCCCTGCTCTTTCAAACATTCTATGATTATCTCTGATCCGTTCAACTGCATTGTATCTTATACCTCCGGTGCCTTGAGTACTGCTCCCATATTTCCGGAAGTAACCATTGACATATATCTCTTAAGATATCCTGTTGTAACCTTTGGTTCTCTAGGCTGCCATTTTTCTTTTCTCTTTGCAAGTTCCTCATCGGACACTTTGACATTCATGCTGAGTCCCGGAATGTCTATTGAGATTATATCTCCTTCTTCAATGAGGGCGATAGGTCCTCCAACTGCAGCTTCCGGTGAAACATGTCCTATCGAAGCTCCTCTACTGGCTCCGGAAAATCTTCCGTCCGTTATAAGAGCAACTGATGATCCGAGTCCCATTCCTGCGATTGCTGAAGTAGGATTGAGCATCTCTCTCATTCCCGGGCCACCCTTAGGTCCTTCATATCTGATTACAACGACATCTCCCGGAACGATTTTTCCGCCCTTTATAGCTACGATGGCATCGTCCTCGCTGTCAAATACTCTGGCTGGTCCCTCGTGAACAAGCATCTCAGGAACTACCGCAGAACGTTTTACAACAGAGCCGTCCGGAGCGATATTTCCTTTGAGTACCGCAAGTCCTCCGGTCTTTGAATATGCATTATCAACAGTTCTTATAACCTCAGGGTTCAAGTTTCTTGCATTTTTTATATTCTCACCGATAGTATTTCCGGTTACTGTCAAACACTCCGTATTGATAAGTCCGATATCAGAAAGCTCTTTCATAACGGCATATACACCGCCGGCCTCGTTCAAGTCCTCCATGTATGTAGGACCTGCAGGTGCGAGATGACAAAGGTTTGGTGTCTTCTCGCTTATCGGATTTGCAAAGCTTATATCGAAATCAAATCCTATCTCATGTGCGATTGCCGGGAGATGAAGCATAGAGTTTGTGGAACATCCAAGCGCCATATCGACGGTGAGGGCATTGAGCATGGATTCTTTTGTTATTATCTGTCTTGCTGTTATTCCTTTTCTCCAGAGATCCATTACTGCCATTCCGGCATGTTTTGCAAGACGGATTCTCTCGGAGTATACAGCAGGTATTGTTCCGTTTCCGCGAAGTCCCATTCCAAGAGCCTCAGTGAGACAGTTCATGGAGTTTGCGGTATACATTCCGGAACATGATCCGCATGTAGGACAAACCTTATTTACATATTCTTCAACATCTTCTTCAGTCATCTTTCCGGCCTCATAGGAACCTACTGCCTCAAACATTGAAGAGAGACTTCTCTTCTGTCCGCCGAGATGTCCGGCGAGCATAGGTCCTCCGGATACAAATACTGTAGGAAGATCGAGTCTTGCTGCAGCCATAAGAAGTCCCGGTACGTTTTTGTCGCAGTTCGGAACCATGACAAGGGCATCGAACTGATGCGCAATTGCCATACATTCTGTCGAATCCGCAATGAGGTCTCTTGTTACAAGAGAATACTTCATTCCGATGTGTCCCATTGCAATTCCATCACATACGGCAATCGCAGGGAATACTACAGGGACACCGCCGGCCTCAGCAACTCCGAGTTTTACGGCATCTACTATTTTATCGATATTCATATGGCCCGGTACTATCTCATTGTAGGAGCTTACAATACCTACCATAGGCTTTTTCATCTCTTCCGGAGTGAATCCGAGTGCATTGAACAAACTTCTTGCCGGTGCCTGTTGCATTCCGGCTCTTGCATTATCGCTTTTCATTATTTTTACCTCCTAATAACTACGTAAAATGAATGAATTTATACCCTGGCGGCTATCAAATCTCCCATTTCTTTTGTTCCCACCTGAGTGACAAGTGCTCTCTTGTCTTCCTCCTGCGGCATAATATCTATTGTTCTGTAATTTTCTTTGAGAACACTCTTAACCGCATTCTCTATGGCATCTGCTTCCTTGTCGAGATCAAAGGAATATCTGAGCATCATAGCTGCGCTAAGTATCGTCGCTATAGGATTTGCAATTCCTTTTCCGGCGATGTCCGGAGCAGATCCGCCGCTCGGCTCGTAGAGACCGAACTTTGTATCATTTAAACTTGCTGAAGAAAGCATTCCGATTGATCCGGTTACCATACTTGCCTCATCAGAGAGAATGTCTCCGAACATGTTCTCAGTCAAAATGACATCAAACTGCTTCGGATCTTTCACAAGCTGCATAGCGCAGTTGTCGACAAGCATATGCTCGTAAGTCACCTCAGGATAATCCTTTGCGACCTCCTCGACTATCTTTCTCCACAATCTTGAAGAATCGAGAACATTTGCCTTGTCAACCGAAGTGACCTTCTTACGTCTCTTCATTGCTATATCAAATCCGCGTTTTGCGATTCTTCTTATCTCGTTTTCATTGTAGGATAATGTATCAACCGCGGTCATAACACCGTCGACTTCCTCGGTCTTTCTCTCTCCGAAGTAAAGACCTCCTGTGAGCTCTCTCATTATCATCATGTCGAAGCCGTCGCCTATTATGTCATCTCTGAGAGGACAAGCCTCTTTCAATTCTTCATAAAGATATGCCGGTCTCAGATTTGCAAATAGATTGAGTGCCTTTCTGAGTTTGAGAAGTCCTGCCTCAGGGCGAAGCGAAGGCTCAAGCTTGTACCATGGTGACGTTGCAGTATTTCCACCGATCGAGCCCATGAGAACAGCTTGCTTTGACAATGCCTGTTCTATAGCATGATCTGTCAACGGAACTCCTGTGGCATCTATGGAACAGCCACCCATCAATATGTCTTCATATACAAATTTGTGCGAATATTTTTTTCCAATCGCATCCAACACTTTCTGTGCCTCAGTAACAATCTCCGGGCCGATTCCGTCCCCCTTAATCACACCTACCTGAAATTCCATTTTATATCCTCTTTCCTTTATTTCCCTTTGAGGGATTCACAAACTTTATTAACAAAAAAGCCCATACCGCAGTACAGACTTTTGTCATAAACATACTTATCTTACGAATTTGCTTCTTCCGGCTTTTCAACCTGAACAATAGCATTTTTATCCATAGGAATTCTACAGTTCTTATTGTTTCCAAACTCAACGATAACAATATTTGCCTCGTCATTGATATCAATAACAACTCCGTAAAAACCACTTGTTGTAAGGATTGTATCTCCGATAGCGAGCTCGGATAACATAGCATTCTTCTTCTTTGCCTCTTTCTGCTGAGGACGAATCATAAGAAAATACATAAGTGCGAAAAGCACTACAAGCCATACAATCATACCGTAAGTACCAAGTGAGCTGGTCATAAAAATGTTCACCTTAAAATCCTCCTGTTTTTGAAAAACTAAACATAATATTACACAATAAGCCCTCTTTGGGCAAGTGTTTTCTGTCTGTATGCATTCGTACTTTAGTACGATAACGAGTCAATGCGTTAATCCATCTCGCCTCTCTCGTATGCGCCCATGCTCAAAAGTCTCTCGCTCTTGAACTTGGCAAATCTTCCCTCATCAAGAGAATCCCTTATCTCTTCCATGAGATGATTGTAGAAGTAAAGATTGTGCAATACAGCAAATCTGAGTCCGAGCATCTCTTTTGCTTTGAGTAGATGTCTTATGTATGCTCTCGAATATTTTTGGCATGCCGGGCATTTGCAGCCTTCCTCTATAGGTCTCATATCTCTCTCATACTTCTTGTTCAAGAGATTGATTTTTCCGTATTTTGTATATACATGGCCATGTCTTCCGTTTCTGCTAGGATAAACGCAGTCAAAGAAATCCACGCCTCTGTCTACTCCTTCTATTATATTTGCAGGTGTTCCGACTCCCATGAGATATGTCGGCTTATTCTGTGGAAGATGTGGCACAGTGACATCTAAGATATGATACATCTCCTCGTGTGTCTCACCTACGGCGAGTCCTCCGACAGCGTAACCGTCCATATCAAGTTCCGCTATACGCTTTGCATGATCTATTCTGATATCGTCATACACAGCTCCCTGGTTGATTCCGAAAAGGAGCTGATTCTTGTTCACGGTCGTCTCAAGTGTGTTCAGCCTGTTCATCTCCTCGCGACATCTCAAAAGCCATCTTGTCGTTCTGGCAACAGAGTCCTCGACATATTTTCTGTCAGCCTTTGAATTCGGGCACTCATCAAATGCCATGGCAATAGTAGACCCAAGATTCGACTGAATCTGCATACTCTGCTCCGGCCCCATGAAAATCTTTCTGCCGTCTATATGAGAATTGAAGGTCACACCTTCCTCTTTTATCTTTCTGAGTCCGGCAAGAGAGAATACCTGGAATCCGCCCGAATCAGTGAGAATAGGTCTGTCCCACACCATAAACTTGTGCAATCCGCCAAGATCATGTATCAACTCATCTCCGGTTCTTACGTGTAAATGATAGGTATTTGAAAGCTGTACCTGGGTTCCTATGCTTTTTAAATCTTCGGTTGATACGGCTCCTTTTATCGCCGCTACAGTTCCTACATTCATAAAGACAGGTGTCTGAATTGTTCCATGTACAGTCTCAAAGCTTCCCCTTTTTGCTCTTCCTTCTGTTTTTAATAAATTATACTTTGCCATTTTTTCTTCCTCTTTATTTACTGAAAATCTATTATACATAAATTTTTGTATTATTGGTAGAAATAAAAATAAGTTGAAGTATTTTTAAGCTTTAAGTAGAATACCTATTAATAAACATATCCTTTGAGATATGCGAGAAATCACAAATAATAAGTAAGGGGTCAATCAGATATGGCAGGATCTTCAATCGGAAATATTTTTAAAGTTACAACCTGGGGTGAGTCCCACGGAAAAGCGTTGGGCGTTGTGATAGACGGTGTTCCGGCAGGTGTTCCTCTCTGTGAGGACGACATACAGGTTCTTCTAAACCGAAGAAAACCCGGCCAGTCCAAGTATACCACTCCGAGAAATGAAGGCGATATATGTGAGATTCTCTCCGGTGTTTTTGAAGGCAAAACCACCGGTACTCCGATCAGCATAGTTGTTTTTAACAAAAATCAGAAATCTTCCGACTACAGTGAGATAGCTTCCTACTACAGACCGGGGCACGCTGATTTTACTTTTGATCAAAAATACGGATTCAGAGATTACCGCGGTGGCGGACGTTCTTCGGGGCGTGAAACAATAGGACGTGTTGCCGCAGGCGCTGTGGCTGAGAAAGTTTTGAAGGAGCTTGGAATATCCTTTTTGGCATACACAAAATCTATCGGACCGGTAAGTATAAATACATTTGACAGAGATGAAATATTTGAGAACAAGCTTTTCATGCCTGACAAGGAAGCTTGTGTGAAGGCATCTGAATATCTTGACACTCTTCTGTCCGAAGGTGATTCCTCGGGCGGAATCGTTGAATGCATTATAGAAGGTGTACCTGCCGGACTCGGCGATCCTGTATTTGAAAAGCTTGACGCAAACCTCGCAAAAGCTGTTTTTTCAATCGGCGCCGTCAAGGGGTTTGAGATAGGCGACGGTTTCGAAGCCGCCATACACAGAGGAACCGAAAACAACGATTCCTTCATAAATGAAAATGGTGAAATCAAAAAAGCCACAAACCATTCCGGTGGAATACTCGGAGGCATCTCCGACGGAAGCCCAATCGTATTTCGTGCGGCTATAAAGCCTACCCCTTCCGTTTCCGCAAGCCAAAACACTGTAAACAAAGCAGGCGATGAAATTTCGGTTTCTATAAAAGGACGACATGATCCTGTAATAGTACCCCGCGCCGTCGTTGTCGTCGAGGCCATGGCCGCAATAACCGTTCTCGATGCATATCTTATGAATAAGAGTTCAAAAATCGAAAACCTATAAGCGTTATCTCAGAGAGAAAAAAACTCCTTACCATGATATCAGTTGATGAAAATCATGGTCTGGAGTTTTTTGTTCAATTTCACTGACTTGTTCGCCCGGATGATTACACAAGCCATGTTTCTTCGAATTCATCCGGCGGAAGCGGTTTTCCGAAATAATATCCCTGGATCTGATCGCATCCCAGCTCAACCAATATATCAAGCTGCTCCTTATACTCCACACCTTCTGCTATGGTATTTAAACTCATACCCTTTGCCATATCAATAATCGCTTTAACTACAACTTTTGCATTGTTGTTTAAGGCAAGATCATCCACAAGCTCCTTGGCAATCTTTATCCTGTCGAACTGGAAGCTTATCATATTGGCAAAAGCTGCATATCCGGTTCCGAAATCATCAACGGAAAGAGTGAGATTTGCGGCTTTAAGACGATTTATAATCTCTGTGTTGTGCGATATTCCGTTTAAGGCTATACCCTCTGTGATTTCAACATCCAACCACTCTGACGGAACTTTGGTCTCCTGCATGATATCTAAGAAGTCATCCACAAAGCTATTTTCTCTAAGCTGTATCGGGGAGACATTTATACCGCATACCAAAGAGGATTTGTATTTTTCGTTCCACTGTTTTATCTGCTTCATCGACTGCTCTGAAATCCATTTTCCTATCCCTGACATCATTCCGTTCTTCTCGGCAATCGGTATGAATTCTGCAGGTGATATAAACCCATATTCTCTGTCTTTCCATCTAATCAGAGCTTCCATACCGATCAGTTTTCCGGATGCCGCCAATACCTGAGGTTGATAATACATCTCGAAAGAACTGTTATAATCAACATTTTGAAGTCTCTGCTCTATGCATCTCACTCGGCGCATTTTTGGTATTATATTGACATCGTAGGATGCAAAGGTGGATTTGTTGTTTCTGTGCTTTACCGAATTTCTGGCTGATTCTGCAAAATTCAAAAGCTTATCCAAATCTCTGGTATCTTCCGGATAGGCAGACATTCCCACGCTGAAGGTAACTCTGATCGAGTTCACGTCCGCATCATAATTCTTGTCTAAAGTATCAAGGAGAATCTCGGTGAATAAATGCTTGTTAAAGCTTCTGTCGTCACCCACGCAGGCGACCATAAATTGGTCTCCTCCGACTCTGAAGACAGTTATGTTGTCATCGCTTAGTTCCTCAAGCCTGTGTGCTATCTCCAAAAGGACACTATCTCCAACGTTATGTCCGTATGTCTCATTTACGATCTTAAAAAAATTGACATCTATAGCATACAAAAACATTTTCTTGTTTTTTAAACTGTTAATGATCTTATTCGAATAGACATTCCAATACGATCTGTTTCTTAGCCCTGTCATCGAATCGACATATGAAGCATCCTCAAGCTTTTGTCTCGCCTCGGAAAGTTTTTCTTCCTGTGAAGACACCTGATATGCAAGTCTCTCTTTCTCTTCCTCTTGCCTCGCTATAAGTCTTCTGTTCAATTCATTGACCTGAATTGTTTTGCTCAAAAGCAAATATGCCATACCGGTTATAATCAAAATCAAAAGACTCGACTCCCCCATGGCTCCCACAGCCGCGAGGAACACTCCGATACCGACAAGAATAAAATCCATTATTATGCCGAGTTTTCCGGTCTTTGCTGCCTGACGTTTGTCATACTCCTCAAGAAATCTGTTTATTGAAGCTCTGGAAAAAGCAGCTCCCAATATGACAATGCTCAACAAAAACATCACATCATTGAAATCAGACTCGGCGTTCATTTCCAGTGCTTTGATATACGTATAACGCGTATCCAAAGCTCCGTAAATCAAAAAACTCAAAAGGATCAGAATTCCAAAGGATGTCACATTTTTAAGTCCTCTGTCGGTGAGAAGAATCATCATCAAAACCACGATAAACATCGCTACTACAATACCGATACCCCCGCTGTAGGTAATCTTGCTTATTTCAAGACTTGTTCCCATGATAAAAGAGAAAAAAGTGTTTGTAAGAATATATGTGGCTATCGAGAACAAAAACGCATTTGCTACAAGCCTGAATATATCCTTGTTTCTGTACTCAACCCAGGTAAAAAGAATTATTCCCACAGCATATGCATAACTTGTAAATTGGTAAGATCCGGTGGATATTGCCTCGATATAGTCATATGGCAAAAATCCATTATAGAATAGTAAATAGAATACATCTCCGACAAACCAGAACCCTACACCTAACATCATAAATAGGATAGCTATCCTGTATGTCTTGTTGTCCAACATTACTTGTCCGATACACAAAATTACAAACAGACATGTAATCGGAGATACCAAATCCGCTGCCAGATTGTTTTCAGTGATAAGGAAAACGACATATAATGCCCATGATAAAGCAGCACCGACAAAAAAAGTTTTTCTAATGTTAAAAATCCCAGCATTCATTTTTTCGCCTTCTTTAGTTCAATCATCTTTATCTATTTTAGGACTTTTGGACTATTTTTTCAACTCTCTTTTATGGATTTGGTATCAGGGAATAATAACTTCAAAAAATACCCTCCTTACCGTTATTTCGGTAAAGAGGGTATATATCAAATACAAAGTTAATTTAACGCCTTAAAGCATTTTCTATTTTATCTATGCGAGCTTATGAATGAAAATACAGTTTGGCATCTCGACATTTATAGGTGCCGAGTCCATAAGTACATATTTGTTTTCATTGTCCACAACAAAGTTGTTGATCTCGTTTGTATCATGACAAGCGCAAAGGAAATGCTTTCCGTCAGGAAGAATAGCTATGGATTTAGGGAATTCTCCTCTGATCTTGGTGAGGCTTACCATCTCAAGCATACCTGTCTTTGAATCGATCTTGTAAATGATAACCGAATTCATGTCATCGTTTGAAGCATACAGATATTTTCCGTCTGCAGAAAGCTCAATATCAAGTGCTGTACATTCTCTCTCATCATTGTTGAGATCGGATACAACAGTCTGGATTCTCTCAAATTCAGGTCCTCTCTCATCCTCATAATATTTATATGCATCAATCGTATTTGAAAGCTCATTTAAAACATATGCAAACTTTCCGTTCTTTGAAAAACGAATCATTCTCGGTGCTGTATCGATATCTCCTCGGACAATGTCAATCATATTGAGTTTGCCGTTCTCATAATCAATCTTATAAATCTTTATATTGTCAAGTCCACCGTCCACAGCGCATACATAATGCTGATCCGGAGTGAGCTTAACACAGTTTATATGCGGTCTTGAGCTTCTGTCAGATATATTTCTTCCAACAGCCTTATGGAACACACCGTCTGCAATTCCTACAATACTTCCATCTTCCGGGTTGAGTTTCATCATTGAGATACGTCCGTCATGATAGCTTCCGACAAAAAGATATCTTCCTTCGTCATCTATATCAAGGTAACAGCCTCTCATTCCGCCTGTCCATTTGCCGTTTATCTCTTTGAGATCTCCATCCTTTAAAATCTGAAAAGAACGAACTCCCTCGTCCGCTATGGAATACAGATATTTTCCGTTATTGGAAATAATAAGATCCGAAGGATTGTTTATCGGAACAACCTTCTTCTCTGTCATCTTTCCTGTTTTCACATCAAGATCGTAGACATGAATTCCTATACTGGATTCATAAGTATACGTACCTACATAAGCCACATATTTTTCATTTGCCATGTCTTTTATTCCTCCTCGCTCCTGCGCAGAATATCGTACATATCAAGTTTCTCGCCCAAGTCAACAAAAAGAACTTCTTTCGGATGAGGTGCGCTTTCCACCTCTTCGCCTTTTTCATTAACTATTCTTTTTACAGTGACCTCGATATTGTCTCCGCCCGGTTTCATTATCTCAATTTTTTCCCCAACTGTAAATTTATTTCTTTGCTCAATTCTATATAAACCTTCATCATTCATTCCGGATACCATGCCGAGATATGTATATTCCCTCACATATGTATTGCTGTCATATATCTGTGACTCCTCGGAAGGTTTTCCGAAAAAGAATCCGGTTGTGAACTGCCTGTAAGTGCAGTTGGTTATCTGATCTATGTACCAGTCCATATTATCCCTGTATTTTTGTGGGGATTCAAGGTAATCATCTATGGCTTTGCTGTAGGTTCTTGCCACAGTTGCCACATAGAGGGCGGTCTTCATTCTTCCCTCTATCTTGAAGCTGTCAATCCCCGCATCTATAAGTTCAGGTATATGTTCTATCATGCAGAGATCTTTCGAGTTGAAAATGTAGGTTCCCCTCTCATTCTCGTACACAGGAAAATATTCTCCCGGTCTCTTCTCCTCGACAACGGAATACTTCCATCTGCATGGATGGGTACAGGCTCCGCTGTTAGCGTCTCTGCCGACCATAAAATTCGAAAGCAGGCATCTTCCGGAATAAGATATACACATTGCACCATGCACAAAAGTCTCTATCTCAAGATCATCCGGAATGTTCTCTCTTATCTCTTTTATCTCTCTGAGCGAGAGTTCTCTTGCGGTAACAACCCTGGTTGCGCCCATGCTCTTCCAGAAATTATATGTGCCGTAATTTGTATTATTTGCCTGTGTGCTGACATGAATATCAATCTCCGGACAAACCTCCTTAGCGATTGTAAAGACACCCGGGTCAGATATTATCAGTGCATCGGGCTTTATGCTCTTCAATTCTTCAAAATAATTTCTCACACCCTCAAGATCGTAATTGTGTGCAAGAATATTTGCGGTGACATACACTTTTACATTGTGTTCATGAGCGAACTCTATACCTTCCGCCATCTCCTCCAAGGAGAAGTTTTTGGCTTTCGCTCTGAGTCCGAAGGCCTCACCGCCTATGTATACAGCATCCGCTCCGAATATTACAGCGACCTTCAAAACTTCAAGGCTTGAAGCGGGTACTAACAATTCAACTGGTCTCATATCAATTCCTTTATTTCATATAAAAAACATTTCATATCAAAAATATTTTGTTTCAGACAGATTTAATATCATACAAGGACGCTCACCGTTATTCCGTCCCCGACGGGAATGAGCGTAGTTCTGAAATCTTCGTCGTGAGTGAGCGCATAAACATACTCTCTCATTCTTTTATGGATAGTTCTGTTTCGTCTGATAACTGCATATCTTGACTCCAGCAGATCTCCATCCTGCAAAATATTATCCGTGATGAGAACACCGTTTTGCGCCAGGAGCCTTTTTATATCCGGAAGATAATTGATATACTGGCCCTTGGCTGCATCGGAAAAAATCATATCATATTTTCCGTCAAGCGTAGGAAGTATCTCAAGAGCATCCCCCTCTATAAGTGTTATGGTATTCTCTTTATCAGCCCTCTTAAAATTCTCTTTTGCTATCGGAATACGCTTGTCATAATTCTCTATTGTATCAATATGACATTCGCACGGATTGTATTCCTCCATCAATATTGCGGAGAAACCTATAGCCGTTCCGATCTCCAATATTTTCTTTGGTTGTTTTACTGCGAGAAACGTCTTCAGAAAAGTCTGCATATCCTTTCTGATTATCGGAACATCCCCTTCGATGGCTTCCTTCTCTATCGTCTCAAGAATCGGCGTGTTGCCGGTGTCGAGCGACTTTATATAAGCGCTTAGTCTGTCGTCGGGTATCATCTATTCCTCTGCCTCCGTCTCGGTCGTCTCCTCCTCAGATCTCGCCATGACCGCCATCATCTCTTTTGCAGTCATAGAGGTACTTAAGGTGTAAGTTCCCGGAATTATATCACCGCTGTATGCGGAGAGCTTGTACTGTACCAGAAAAAGAACACCCGAATCGACAAGCCCCTTTTTCTCAAGTTCCTCACCGATCTCAAGGTCACTCATATCAGAATCTATCGTGACAAGTTTGTCCTTTGCATTCTCCTCGGTTGTCATTGCCGGTTCCGTAAATACGCGGTATCCCATCTCATAGCAGTACTGTCCAAATCTGTACAGAGAGAAAATCACAAATACCCAAATGAGAACCGTGGCACTGATTGTCAAAATCTTGAATATGGCTTTTTCGGCGGTCATCTGTCGTCTTCCTCCGTGCTGAGTTCAAAATTCAAATCCTCGAGAAGTTTGTAATTTATCTGTTGAAAGATTCTGCAAATATTATTTTCAGCAGTCAAAAAAGTTCTTGCGGCCGAAGCGTTTATTATATCTTCATACTGCTTCTGCAAAATAAAGGACGCATCAAAAAGAGTGTCCTTATTGTCCTGCAAGTCAGAATTTTTTCTTCTGTACTCATCAACCTTCTTTGCAAGATTGTCATCTAAAGCAAGAACTGCTTTTGCATTTACGTATTCCTGATATTCCTGGCTTTGTTTGATTACTTCAACCAGATTGTCCAATGCTTCTTTGATGTCTGATGTCATAGCTTAAATCTCCATTATAATCGGAATAATCATTGGTTTTCTCTTTGTCTCTTTCCAAACAAAATCTCCGAGGTCGTCTTTTATCATAGTCTTTATCTTACCCCAATCGGTAATATTTGAATCCTCTATTTTGTAAACGGTATCCTGTAATACCTGATTTGCCTCTTCCATCAAATCCTCAGAGCCTCTGACATACACAAATCCTCTGGAAACGATATCCGGTCCCGCCACGATCTGACCTGAAGCGGTATCCATTGTCATAACGACGATTATGATTCCCTCCTCAGCGAGATGCTGTCTGTCTCTTAAAACGATATTTCCTACGTCTCCTACTCCAAGTCCGTCTACATATACCGCACCGGTATTTACTCTTCCTGTAACTGCGGCTCCCTCGTCATCAAGTTCAAGAACGTCACCTGAGCTCAAGATAAAGATATCATCCTTGTCTATTCCGAGGCTGTGTGCGATATTTGCCTGTGCTTTGAGATGTCTGTACTCTCCGTGGACAGGAATCGCATATTTCGGTCTGACAAGTGAATATATAAGTTTTATATCCTCCTGACATGCGTGACCGCTGACATGTACATCCTGGAAAATAACATCCGCGCCCTTCATTGAAAGCTCATTTATGATTTTTGAAACATTCTTCTCATTTCCCGGTATCGGTGTGGAACTCAAAACGATGGTATCGTTAGGTTTAATTGTAATCTTTCTGTGTATTCCCGCAGCCATACGCGACAAGGCTGCCATGGACTCTCCCTGGCTTCCTGTTGTTATTATAACCGTCTTCTCGTCAGGATAATTCTTTATCTCATCGATATCGACAAGAACATTTTCGGGAACGGCCAGATATCCGAGCTCTGTGGCGGTCGATATGATATTTACCATGCTTCGCCCCTCGACACATACTCTTCTGCCGTACTTGTTTGCAATATTTATGATCTGTTGAACTCTGTCCACGTTTGAAGCGAACGTCGCAACAATTATTCTGTGTTCTTTATTCTCCTCAAAGATTGAATCAAGCGCAAGGCCTACTGTTTTTTCAGACATTGTGGATCCCGGTCTCTCGGCGTTTGTACTGTCGCACATAAGGGCTAAAACGCCCTTCTTTCCTAGCTCTCCGAATCTTGCAAGATCGATGGCATCTCCGAATACCGGTGTGTAGTCAACCTTGAAATCTCCGGTGTGAACTACAACTCCTGCCGGTGAATAAATAGCAAGTGCTGCGGCATCCTGAATACTGTGATTTGTCTTTATGAACTCGACTCTGAAATTGCCGAGATTTATATGCTGGCCGTATTTTACGACTTTTCTTTTGACTTTACTTAAAAGCTCATGCTCTTTTAATTTATGTTCGATTATTCCGATTGTAAGCTTTGTAGCATATATAGGAACATTTATCTCTTTTATTACGTAAGGTATCGCACCTATGTGATCCTCATGTCCGTGAGTGATAAAAAATCCTTTTACCTTGTCTTCATTTTCTTTCAAATAAGATATATCAGGAATTACAAGATCTATTCCCAGCATATCATCCTCCGGAAATGACAATCCGCAATCCACAACAATAATACTGTCCTCATACTCGAAGGCAGTTATATTCATACCAATCTGCTCAAGACCTCCGAGTGGGATTATCTTGAGCTTAGAATTTGACTCTTTAGTTTTCTTCAAATTATTCCTCCTTTAAAAAATGTTACTCGAAATCAACATCTTCCAGAAGCTCGGCAAAGACCTTTCCTACGGCGGAGAGTTCCACGTCATCATCCACCATCTCATAGATCACATTGTCGTCATCTGTCAATGTCTCTTTTAATATATAAGCATCGGAATCACCTTCCGGTTCGCTCGTCACAAGTAAATAATTTGTACCGTTCAATGTAGTCTGCTCAACGCAGAAAAACTCCTCGGTCTCATTTGTATTCTGATCTGTCAATACTATTTTTTCCATGCATACTCCGTATGTTTCATAAAGCAGCGCCCTTAAAGCCCCGCTTGCTTGTTTGCCTGCAAGTCGAGATATCCCTGCAATATCAAAACAGCAGCTATCTCATCCACATATTCTTTTCGATTCTCGCGTCTTATCCCGGACTCCATCATGATTTTGTCCGCGGCAACCGTAGTCAATCTTTCGTCCCAAAACTCTATCGGTACTTCTACGCGCTTAGAAAGAAGCTCTGCGAATTCCTTCGTTTTTTCGCAGCGCTCCCCCTCCGTGTTGTTCATATTTTTCGGAAAGCCAAGTACAATCCGCTCAACCTCGTACTTCTCCACCATCTCCACTATGGAAGCCAAGGTCTGTCTAAGCTTTCCGGGACTTTTTCTTCGTATGATTCCGACTCCCTGTGCCGTGATCTTGAGCGGATCGCTCACTGCCACCCCCACTGTTTTTGAGCCGAAATCAAGTCCCATTATTCTCAATAATATATCTCCTATTTCCAGTCTCTGGCTTTAATGTACTGCTTCAAAAGCTCTTCAACAATCTCGTCTCTCTCAACTTTCATAATGAGACTTCTCGCATTGTTGTGGCTGGTGATGTATGTCGGATCCCCAGACATAATATATCCGACAATCTGATTTACAGGATTGTACCCCTTTTCAGCGAGTGCCTCGTATACTGTCTCAAGCACATCGCTCACCTGCAAATCCATACCTTTTTCAACTTTAAAATATTGCGTATTACTTAAATTCTGCATATTATCACGCCCTTTTTTTTATTTATCTAATGTTAAACCATACGGCAACAAAATTCAACCATTTACGATATCAGATAGATTTCATCCTTCA
>JAILHT010000129.1 GCA_024695665.1 Lachnospiraceae bacterium | reverse complement strand
CTTCCCCCAATGAGCATAAAGCGTCATTTTCTTTGCCTTTGAAACCGTATCAGACTTGGTTATAAGATCTCCTCCGGATTTCTTTGTATACCAACCGAGGAACGCATATCCGGACCTCTTCGCTGTAGGAAGTCCGCTGTATGTCTTCCCAAAAGTAAACTTCTTCGTATAAGTCTTGGTTCCTTTTTTCTTTATATAGGCGCCTGAACCGTTTGCCTTGAAAGTGTATTTGTATTTCTTAGCAGTCCATTTTGCATATATGGTTTTATTGCTTGTTATTTTTGTACTCCATGAGTAACTCTTTGAACATTTGCTGTTTTTGTACCATCCACCGAAGGTATATCCGGTTCTCTTAGGATTTGAAGGTTTTGATATCGTACATCCGGTTGCGACTTTATACGTAGCATATGTCTCACCTGCGGATTTGAGTGTTACTGTATAAACCTTATAAGTACAGTTAACTACAGAACTGTCCAGATAACCATCTCTCACCGATACTGCTTTTACCGTTCCTGTTGTAGGCGCGGTGATCGTCTTTGTTGCGGTAAGTTCAATGGCTCTCGAGTAGGTTTCACTAGGATCCACTCCGTCTGTTGAATAATATACAGTGCATCCCGAAGGAACAACTATCTTTACTTTACCGCTTGCATATGTGAGTGTAGGTGCAGTTGCCTTTGTGCTTGCAGTATATGACGAATATGCCGAAGCTTCTGCCGATCCGCCGGAGTCCGCCGTCGATGTAGGTAACATTCCGTCAAAAAGGCTCTCCGCCTGATGAATGGTCCACGAATAACCACCGTTTGCGGTCAGTATATAACTATGGCTTCTGTTGAAGTAAGTGTAAACCTCTGTATCATAATAATCGTCATCATCCCAAGTGACATCCATGTAATACCAATATCCATACAGTTTTACTATATTCCACTCATGACCTTCTGTAGGATTTGTCTCACTATCAATGCTTGTCTGTACGGTACAGTCTATATTTACGGCATTCATAAGAAGCTGAAATGCCTGTGAATAGCCGGCACATACTGTATACTGAGCCGAAGCTCCGAGTACACTGTAAGCAGTCTGATCATATGTAGATGAATTATATGTTATATTATCGCATATCCAGTCATGCGCATATTTTATCTTTTCAAGATCTGTCGAACACGATCTGTTCATAGCACTGACTACGCTTTTGATGTTTGAAAGAAATGTCGCAGTAGCTGTCGCTCTTGAACTTCCATTTGCAAAATCGGCAAAAACCTTAGGATATAAATACGTTCCGTAGAAGCCCCATCCCAAATCAAGAAAATAATACTGAGGGTTTGAATACTGGAATAAACAGTATACCTGTTCTGCACGTTCCCGCCCGATATCTGTAAAGTCTATTCCTTCAGCCATATAATAATAACCGCCCTGACTTGAGATCGAATCGGTTCCGGTCAAAAAGTCGAGACATATCGCATCTGCCTCATCCCAAAAAGCCTGCTCAGCTGATGTAAGCTGGTTGTAATAGTAGTTTGATGAATATATATCCCAACTGCTCGAATAGGCCTTTGAACCGACGGCATTTAGGTCTTCACCTTCCACATAGCCCGCCTTTATATCCTCCACATCCTCGTCTGTCAAGGCGATACCTTCACCTTTCTCAAAGCCCAGATGTCCTGCTGCTTTCACATCACTCGGTGCAAATCCGATTGTCGTAACAATCAAAAACGTGATTAGAAAAGTCAATAATCTGCCGGTATTTTTCATGCAACTCTTCATAACTTTCCCTTATCCTTTCTTGCTGTCTCATTTTTTTATTTTTATGCTCTTAACAGAGCTATATTTTCCATATACAAGCTTTCCTGCCGAATCCTTCTTATAAGCTCTGACCCTTATATAATAAGTCTTTCCTTTTTTTAGACTTTTTATCTTCGCGGAAGTCTTTGTCACGGTTTTAGTCTTCGCATTAGACATACTCTTTTTTAATGAGTACTGAATCTTATATCCATCCGCGGAACTTATTTTTTTAAGTGTTATGGAAATCGCTTTTGATGAGCTGTTCTTCACACTCTTTATGGTTGTTTTGCCGAGGGATATCTTTTTCCAGTGAGCGTAAAGCGTATGATTTTTGCTCGTTGTGACCTTTGTGGATTTTGTAACCTTACTGCCTCCGGATTTCTTTGTGTACCATCCAAGGAAAGTGTATCCTTTCCTCTTAGGGCTTGTAAGCGTTCCATATTTCTTACCGTAGGTCACGGTCTTTTTCTTTGATGTAGTACCAGAACTTCCTATATATCCACCATTCGCTTTCAGTGTCACGGTATATTTTGAGGTACCCTCCGACACACTTCCGATTGAACTTGCAGTCGCCCCGGAATCCTTTTTTGCGGAAGGAGCGTACCCTGACCACATAGACTCTCTGGTATGTTCCAGATAGAAACTGTCATCCGCCTTTATCTTCTTGTCACTTCTGTTGAAATATGTATATCTCAACATTTGATTACCCGATGTGGTAACCGGGTCGTCAAAGGTAACATCCACATTGTACCAGTAACTGCCTATCTTTATGAGATTCCACTCATGATAACTGCTTGTAATATTAAGCGTAGTTATTCCGGCATAGTTCATAAGCATTGAAAACGTCGTCGCGTACCCCGCACATACCGACTTTCCGTTTACAAGCACAGAATAACAGCTCTGATTGTAAGAAGCGCCCGATGTATACTTTGTGTTGTTGACTATAAGATCATGCGCCACTTTCTCTTTTGCTACGGTTCCGGAAGCCTTCTTTACCTTTTTGTTCCACTTTGAGAGCTTGCTCTCCACCTTTGAGGTTGCCGTCTTTCTCGATGACCCTTTTGCAAATGCCTTATAGCAGGTCATAGACACTCCGCCTCTCTCGGTTCCCGGGTAATAGTAAAGCAGAACCTTTGTATCAAGGTAATAATACTGAGGTCTGGAATACTTGAACAGATTCGCAACCTCTTTTGCCTCCTCCGTCGAGAGCCCATCGTACTCTACATATCCAACCGGATAGTATCCACCGCTTGAACTTATGGTGCTTGTATCCGAGTATTTTGTCGTACATATCTCATCAAGTCCATCCCACAGTTCTTTTTCATCTGAACCAAGCTGATCGTATATGTAATCCGTTCCGTACTTCGATAGGCTCGCCCCTACTGCATCTATCGAATCGTCCTCTCCTACAAAGTCATCTGCCATATAGCCTTCGGCATCTTTTGCCTCGACTTCAACAAAGGTTATATCCGTCTTTGCGCTCTCAGCTTTTACAGATACAGGCAAAATAAAAAACGAAAAAACCGATATCAATAATAATAAAGTTTTTCTCCCCATATAACACATCCTTTCGGCTGTTTTCCTAAAAGACATACTTATTAGTTATTATATCAATTTTTTCGTCAAAAATATATCTGTAGTTTATATTTCTTTTATCATTTTAAACATCTGAACTCTGTTTTTTATACCCAGTTTTCTATATATGTTCAAAATGTGCTTTTTCAGCGTATTTACACTTATTCCGAGCTCCTCACAGACAGCATCGTTCTCACTGCACTCTAAGAGTTTTTCAAGTATTGTATGCTCCCTCTTTGTAAGCTCGTATTTTTCAGCTGCCTCATCCACGGTCATCCTTCCCATATCATGGGCCATATTTTCTTTGTCTTTCTCTAGTCTTAAGGCGATATGTTCTTTCAAGAAATCCAAAAGAGCTATGTCATTATATCCGAAATCCTCTTTTCCCATCGACCTGTAGAATGTTATCATCCCGAGGAACTTCCTGTCTTTTCCAAGTACCATATTCAAAGAATGATCAGAGACATTATTTTTTAAAAACCTTGCGTATCTGAGATCGTTTCTTCTGTATACAACGCAGCTTCCTCCGTAGGTTCCCGCTTGCATCTCGTTTTCACTCTTGACATCTGTCAAGGACTTCTCATCACAATTGTAGAAATAAGGGCAAGAAAGAATTCCGTTTCCCGATGAATCTGCCAGATAAAATACCGCTCTGTCAAAATCCATCATCATTCTGAGCTGTTCCAAAAGCTGTTCTCTCATCTCATTCAAATTTTCAGTCGCATATATTCTGTAAATAATATTGTTAAGTACCATCATGCTTCCGGTTTCCATAGTTCTCAAAATGTTTACCTCCTTATATCATTCAGCTCTGAGTCTGACATATTTTATCTGCAAATCCCTACGAAGTAGTTTTGTGACTGCAGATTTGTATAAAAAAAGAGAGTCCGCCCGTTGGCAGACCCTCTTTGGTCAATACTTAAAAATAATTATATAAACTAATCAAAAAATGTCAAGATGGTAAAAGAATCATTTTTCGGATTTGATATGCTTCATTCCTTCCCATCGATTTCCAAGAGTCTTGTCTCTTCCAAACCATATAAAAGCCAATATTCCTACGACTACCAGGATGCATGATATAAATTGCGATGTTGACAATACTCCGATACTTCCTCTGTAGTCATTTCTCAGAAATTCCACTCCGAATCTTCCGATTCCATAGAGGATAAAGTAGAGTGCTCCCACTCTTCCCTCCTTATCATTTTTTCTTGAGAAAATAAGAAGTAAGATCATTATAAGAAGGTTTCCCGCACTGGATATCAGCTGTGTCGGAATGAGTGCAACACCGTTAGGCGCAAATGATGAACTCTCGTAAGTGATATGAGCTATACAATCCGTCTCCCTTCCATAGCAGCATCCGGCAAAAGTACAGCCCAATCGACCGAAAGCCTGCCCCAAAGACACTGCCGGCATTGTGAGATCAAAATACTCCAAAAAATTCACTCTGTGTCTTTTACACACAAAGTATGCAGCGATAACTCCGCCTATTATTCCACCGTATACCACATATCCGTTCTTGAAATCCCAAAGTATGGATATATCATTTATTATATCCGGTATGCTGACTATGTAATAAAGGATCTTTGTTCCCAAAAGTCCTCCGACAAGGGCGCCTATGAAAATGCCCCATATAACATCATCGTCCAGGCCGTTATTTTTTGCTCTTTTTGATGTCATTATATAAGCGGCAATAAATCCTAATGCAATCATAAGGCCATACATATGTATCGTCACAGGTCCTATCGCTATATCGTTATAATTTGCAAGTGTCATTTTTTATTCTCCCTCTGTCTCCCCAATATTTTCTTCGTCTTCTTCTGTAGCCTCAAACAGTGCTTTTATATCATCATACAGAGTTTCTGCATTCAAAATCTTATAGCATAAAGGCTCTTTCTGTACTGAATCGTTGTCGACAACAAGTATGGGATTGAAATCTACAATCTCAAGTCCCTCTGAGTTGTATACAGTAAGCTCATAGCTGTCGGATGGAGTGACTATCCCCTGTCCTTCCACCTTAAGTTCCATTCCGGATATCTCATTTACGATTCTTTCTATATCCTCCGGATTCACAATATTAAGTTTTGATCCGGTGTCAACATCCTCAACTATAATCCTCGATATATCGTCCGCTGAGTATGTCGGATAATATACTTTCTTTGTCAAAAGTCTTATTCCACCGACTACAATAGCCAGCAATATCAATATAATTGTCGTCGTCCGTACTATTTTTGCAATTTCCATTGAAATCTCCTGATGTCATGTTTGATTTACATTTTATCAGATATTGTCATTTAAGCAAGAATCAGGAATTGTATAAATTGTTTGAAGAAGTTTATTGCTTTTTGGTTTCAGCTATGCTATACTTCGTTTTGTTCGTTATTTGCGCCGGCATGTCGGAATTGGCAGACGAGGCAGACTCAAAATCTGTTGGCGGCAACGTCGTGTGGGTTCAAGTCCCACTGCCGGCATAAAAAAAAGTACCGTGATTACTCACGGTACTTTTTTTATTCTTCTTTGGGAGCAAGGCAAATTTCTACACTCCCATAAATCCCTTAATATCCTCAACAAAGTCATCAACATCAAGGTCGTGCACTTCACATGCCTGCTCAAGAGTCTCTCCTCTCGATGATGGGCAGCCTACACAATGCAATCCCATATCCGTAAATACCTGCGCCATATCAGGTGCAATATCAAGTATCTCTCCGATTTTCGTA
>JAILHT010000114.1 GCA_024695665.1 Lachnospiraceae bacterium | reverse complement strand
AATTTCCTCAGGGCACATATGCTGCCATCGTTTGTGATCTCAACAACTTAAAGCGCACCAATGATGAGCACGGTCATCTTGAGGGAGATACTATGATATCTATCGCAGCAAACACAATCATGAATGTCATGCCGAATGCCTACGGAATCTATCGTTTCGGAGGCGATGAGTTTATCGCTCTCTATGCAAACGTCGACTACAATACTTTCCGCAAAGAGCAGTTTGCCTTAACAAAGCGCGGAGAAAGAGTCGTGGACAAACGCCTTCACGAGCCTCTGTCATTTGCGGTTGGCGGAGCCTACGGAGAAGAGAACGAATCTCTTGAAGATGTGGTATCCCGCGCAGACAGAAGCATGTATGCCGTAAAGGGCAATATGAAATCAAAATAAATAAATTATGCCATAGCCTCCTGCTTGCTTATGATTTTGTCTGCAAGCACACATATTAATATCGTGACAATCATATCCGGCAGGGTGTTTCCCACCGGAATATCAATTCCCATCATAAATCTGTAGATCACAAATCCCAAAAACCATACAGCAAGATTTTTGAAATCAAATGCTTCCGCCTGACTGTCTCTCTTAAGTATAAAAAAGTCTGCTATCTGTATTGCTATCATAGGCGCAAATACGGAACCTATGAAGTATAAAAATCCTGTAATATCCGAAAGCGGAAAACAAATTGCGCCTATCGCTCCTATGATTGTGACTGCGATCGCAATATATTTTCCGTTGAACCTTTCAGAGAGTGATTCGCTCGATATTCCGGCTGAATATGCATCCAAAAATGTTGTTGTCGCGGTCGAGAATACTATTATCAAAAGCCCTGCCACACCAAGTCCCGCCTTAAGCATGATCTGTGCTATATCAGACTCACCTGTAAATATTGCAGCGCCCATTCCTATAACATACATCCAGCAGCTCACAATCCCGTATACTATCGCGCTTGCTGCCGTTGCTTTTACCGGTTCTTTCGCCTCCCTGGTATAATCGCTTATAAGAGGAAGCCATGACAGAGGCATTGCAACGGAAAGCTCAACCGCAGCTCCAAACGACAGCTCGTCCGAAGTCAAAGAAGCCACTCCTCCTCCGCCAAATATCACAAAACAGAGCACGACGGTCAGAATGAACAAAGCTCCCATAGCTATCGTATTAACCTTCCCCAGATTCTTTATACCTATCAGTATCCAGAGCACGATAAGAGCTGCTATAACAACACACCATATCCAGCTTCCAACCGCAAATACACCGTTTGCCGCGATTGCACCGTCATATATCATGATTGCAGTCCAACCTACCAACTGAATAATATTGAGTACCGCAAACAAGAGCCCGCCTTTATTTCCGAAACTGAGTTTTGCTGTTTCCATGGAGCTTTTTCTTAATTTTCCTCCAATCAGTCCTGCCAAAAACAGCATTGTACATCCTATGACATGACCGACCAGCACTGCAATGAGTCCCCTTGTGAACCCAAGCGGTGCAAAATATGTTCCTGTGAGTATCTCCGCTATCGATACTGCTGCTCCAAACCATATAAGACCGTTTTCAAAAACGGATGTGCGTTTTTCTTCCATTTTACATAACCTCCTCAGCAAATTTTCCCTGTAAATCAAATGCATGATTCATAGGTCCGGATCCTCTTCCAAGATCAAGCATCGCCGACAAAGCGCTTGAGATATAATCTTTTGCTCTCTCCACCGATTCTTTAAGCGAGTATCCTTTTGCAAGATTTGAAGCTATGGCGCTTGACATCGTGCATCCCGTTCCGTGTGTGTTTGGATTGTCTATACGTTTTCCGTAAAACCATGTCATCTCGTTCTCTGTGCAAAGGAGATCGTTTGCGTCATTCACACTGTGCCCTCCCTTTAGAAGCACACCACATCCGTAACAATCTTTGATCTTTTTTGCTGCCCTCTCCATATCGTCCTTGTCCTTTATCTTAATACCGGACAATACTTCGGCCTCGACAATATTCGGAGTGACTAAAGTCGCAAGAGGAAAAAGTCTCTCTGTCATTGTATCCACTGCCTCAGTCTTCATTAAAGACGATCCTGAGGTTGCAACCATTACAGGATCTACCACAATATTCTTCGCCCCGTAAAAATTCAACCGTTCCGCTATCACCTCAATAAGCCCGCTCGAGGAAACCATCCCTATCTTTACGGCATCAGGATATATATCCTCAAAAACCGCATCCAGCTGCTGTTTTAAAAATTCCTCCGTCGATTCCATTATCGCTGTCACGCCGGTCGTGTTCTGGGCAGTAAGAGCTGTTATCGCGCTCATCGCAAAAACCCCGTTCATGGTCATGGTCTTAATATCTGCCTGTATACCGGCGCCTCCGCTGCTGTCACTTCCCGCAACGGTCAATGCTGTCTTCATCTTCATATAAGTTCTCCTTTCATTTTTTCAGCATTGTTTTATATAGCGGTGTAAGGTGGTGCCCCCAATCTACCGCTTTAAGCTCCCGGAACTTTTATTCCGAGGCAAACTTAAAAAATTCTTCTGTCTCGCAAAAATCTTTCAAATAAAAATCCTACACCTCTTTCAATTTTTCCTGTCTCATCTCACTTACATCCTTCACGGACACAACAAAAAAACCGGCCTGCTTTGCCGTGGATGCAGCATGTATCGCATCCTCAAATACAAACGCCCTGCCGTAAGGCACACCAAAAAAGTCGGCCGCCTCAATAAAAATATCAGGTTCATCCTTACCGTGCCCGTTCTCATCACAGGTGAAAATCTTCTCGAAATAGCACAGGAGGTTGCAACGCTTGAGCGCCGATTCTATATGATACCTGTCGGAGGCGGTTGCAATGCACATAGGGATATTCTTTCTTTTCATTTTTTCCAGGAATTCGATTACCCCCGGCTTTGGCAGTACTTCTTCCAGATAATATTTTTCTATTACTTTATTTACCTCCCCCATGATTTTTTCCGGGGAAATATCAAGATCATATTCGTTTCTTATAAAAACTGCTGCCTGATAAAGGCTTAGCGCTCTCAAATCTTCTCTCAACGTGGGCTTTGGTATTTTGCCTTTTGAGATGAGATATCTGTCACCGACATCCTCCCATATTCCCATCGAGTCAAAGAGAGTTCCGTCAAAATCGAATATCGCGCATCCTATTCTCATTCGCTCACCGTCTCTTCTGATAATTTCTTTAATATCCTGCATTCACTTTCAATATCATCCGCAGCAAATATGGCGCTTACCAGAGCGACACCGTCTATTCCGGTCCCTTTTAATTCTTTTATGTTGTCCTTATTTATTCCACCTATTGCAACCACAGGTATATCCACCGCATCGCATATATCTCTTAGAACCTCCATTGGAAGAACATCGGCATCGGCCTTCGTGGATGTTTGAAACATAGCTCCGACTCCAAGGCAATCTGCACCGTTTCTTACCGCTTCTTTCGCCTCCTCGACCGTATGGGCAGACACTCCTATCATCATATTTTCCCCTACTTTTTTTCTGACTTCGTCCGCGGCGAGATCCTCCTGTCCGACATGCACGCCCTCAGCCTTGCATTTGATTGCAATATCCACATTGTCATTCACAAAGAACGGAACCTTATATTCTTTGCAGAGGGTATGTATCTTTATCGCCTCCTCCAAAAAATCTTTTTCATCTATATCCTTCTCTCTGAGCTGTACGCAGGTTGCCCCGCCTTTTAAGGCATCCTCCACCTGCTCGTAGAGGCTTTTTTTCTTTGTCCAGGCTCTGTCCGTAACCGCATACAAAAGCATTGTGTTTTTATCGCACTTCATATTTTGCACCATCCTCCAACATCTCTGGGGTCATATTGTAAACCGCATCGATAATATAATTTCTGTATGATGAGTTGCCGTCCTTCGGAGTGAGCCTCTTATGCGCAATCTCACCTGCGTATCCCATAGTGCAGACACTTGCCGCAACTGCCTCAAGCATATTCTCCTTGTTTGCCGTGATAAAAGCCGCCGTCATTGCGGAGAGCTGACATCCGGTTCCTGTTATTGATGACATCATCGGGTGTCCGTTTCTTATGCAGTATGCCTTTTTGCTGTCAGCTACTATATCTATGGCTCCGGTTATTGCTACAACAGCATTTGTTTCTTTGGAAAATTTCTTGGCGAAAGCTACAACCTCATCGAGCTTGTCTTCCGTCACCTTGTCCGCTATATCAGCATCTACTCCCTTTGTTGTTCCACTTCCCAAGGCCAGGGTTTTTATCTCTGAAATGTTTCCTCTTATAACGGAAAAATGAACTTCCTCCATAAGTTTTTTGGCAGTCTCTGTTCGAAGCGCGGAAGCTCCCGCTCCCACCGGATCGAATATGACCGGATGGTCAAGCTCGTTCGCTCTTTTTCCGGCCTTTAACATTGACGTTATGGTTCTCGTATTTAATGTCCCCATGTTTATGTTCAAACCACCGCATATCGTAGTGATATCGCAGACCTCTTCCTCCTCATCCGACATGATAGGTGATCCCCCACAGGCGAGTAAAATATTCGCGCAATCATTCACCGTGACATAATTTGTGATGTTGTGTATTAACGGTGTGTTCTTTCTCACATTTTCAAGCATTTCTCCTAACATAATTCCCTCCGATATTTTTTTCTTTCGCTTGTTTTGCACAAAAAAAGGAGAATACCGACTGCGGTATCCTCCTGTAAAAAATCCGTGTGTATGACTTCCTACGGCGGCATTATCCGCATCAGGTACCGGGATTTGATCCCGAAGGGTCGAAGTTTGATTACTTCCTCTCAGCCTGCCTACACAAGCTCCCCTGTTTTTTGTTTTCGCATTTCAATATACAACTCTTGTATTGCGATGGCAAGAGTTTTTTCTACATCCATTTATGCATATTTTTTATAAAATCACTGAGTGGTATAGGTTCCGAATAATAAAATCCCTGAAGACTCGTGACATTGAAATTGTTGATTATATAATCTGCTATAATCTTATTCTCAATTCCCTCAATGCAGACATGCGCTCCGAGTTTTCTGGCACAGTCTATTATCGCTTTTAACATAATACGTTTGGCTTCCTCAAACTCTATATTCGCGATAAAATCCTTATCTATTTTTATCTGGTTTGTCGGAAGATCAAACATTAGATTGATGGCGGAATAACCGGTTCCAAAATCATCCAGTGAAGTCTGGATTCCAAGCCGTTGGATATATCTCATCCTCTTTCTCAAAAGATTTATATTGAGTAACTTGCATCTCTCGGTGAGTTCCAGTCTTATATTTCTCGGATTGACTCCTGACTCATCAACTATCTCCTTCAACCTCTCTTCAAAATCTTCCCTTTCAAGCTGTGGATATGCCAGGTTGATATTTACTATAAAATCGGGCATTATCTCTATAATCTTCCTGGCATCACTAAGCGCTTTTTTTATAATCCAGGATCCCAAATCATTGAATACAGAATCTCTCTCAAGCCACTCTATAAACGCATTCGGCGAAACCTCGCCATTTTCCTCCCCTGCCCATCTTATCAAAGCTTCCATGGAGACAAGTTTTTGCGTTTTTTTGCTCACAATAGGCTGATAGACAAGATAAAAGCCTTTGCATCCATCCATTACCGACTCTCTTATCTCATTGTAAACAGACAACTGTTTTCTGTCAGCCGAAAGCCATGACTGATTGAATATATTTAAATG
>JAILHT010000083.1 GCA_024695665.1 Lachnospiraceae bacterium | reverse complement strand
TGAGAAAGCCTATTTTCTTTTTTGAGGAAATCGCATAAATATCAGCCATAGCCGCAATTGTTATGAACTGTAATGCACTTGTGGTCATGCCTAAGAAGAAAACTCCGCCTATAAACAGAATTTTTGAGAAAAACAGAAGTATTATTGTCGATGACACAATCTGGATGAACAATAGTATCTTTAAGCATTTTATTTTATTGTTCCTATCTGCCCACGCACCGAGTAGCAAAGGCGCAAGCATAGTTGCGAACAATTCAGCCGAGGCAAAAAGGCCCTTCGAAGCTGTGGAAAGTTCGTAAGTGTGTCCTATGTTAAGTAAGCTTGCTTGGTATCCGCCTGCCTCAAATCCATTAACAAAAACAATCAAAAAGAATACCAACCATAAGAAATCTTTTTTCTCTTTATTCATACTTTTGGCCTCCGTTATAAAAGTCTAACTACGTGAGACTTTGGGGGGTCATCTCCGGCGGAGATTTATTGTTAATGATGTAACTATATTATAAACGCAAAAAAGTTTTTTGAATATGATATAATGCAAAAGATTTTATGGGAAATTTTGGAATGGGGAACATGATTTTGGAAGGATTAAATATACGAAAAGCGTCAACGGAAGACTTGGATACAATAATGAAAATATATGCCCTAGCTCAGGATTTTATGATAAAAAACAAAAATCCGATGCAGTGGGGACATTTTTATCCGGACAGAGAATTGATAAATGATGATATAAAAAAAGGTGCAAGTTACGTAATTTATGATGAAAACGGCATTCATGGTGTTTTTGCATTGTTTGAGGGAGCAGACCCGACATATAGTGTCATTTGTGAGGGTGAATGGCTAAACGATAATCCGTATGTGACAATCCACAGGATGGCGAGCGACGGGAAGGTGAATGGAATTTTTGATTGCGCTTCAGATTTTTGTAAGGGAAAATATGAAAATATTAGAATTGATACGCACAATAGTAATAAAATTATGCAACATCAAATCGAGAAAAACTTCTTTTTGAAATGTGGGATAATACATGTGCATGACGGCTCACCGAGGATTGCTTATCAATGGTGTCGGAAAAACGAAAAAGAGAACGATGTTCACAAAACGAAAAGTCCATGGGAGACCATCGATTTGGATTCCTATGAGAAGCATATGAGCATGGACTCGGTAAATCAACTGCAAACTTTGGATTTTATTATGAAGGAGCAGTTTGAGGCATTTTCGGTCGATACTGCGATGGTTCTTGGGATAGCCGGCGGAAACGGCCTTCGGCACGTACATAGCGGAAAGTACAAAAAAATATACGGAATCGATATCAATGAGACTTATTTGAGTGCAGTCTCGGAGAGATATAAGGCTCTTTCAGGGATACTTGAGTGCAAAAAGATTGATCTTACAGGAAATATTGATGAATTGCCAAAAACCGATTTTGTCATAGCAAATCTTTTGGTTGAGTATATAGGGTATGATGCATTTAAAAAAGTGGTAGAAAAAGTACAACCGCGTTATGTTTCCTGCGTGATTCAGATCAATACAGATGATAAAAATTGGGTTTCCGATTCGCCTTATATCCATGTGTTCGATCGACTTGATGAGGTCCACACCCAGATGGAAGAGGATGTATTGACAGATGCGATGAAGAGCGTCGGATATGCAAAAATCGATAAAAAGACATTTGATATTCCGGGTGGAAAAGCCCTGGTAAAAATTGACTATACAAAGTTATGACAAAAATCAAAAAAAGTACTTGCATTAATATCGGTGTTTTGGTATTATCGTAGAGCACGCGGAAGTGTCGGAACTGGCAGACGAGCAAGACTAAGGATCTTGTGCATATTGCTTGCGTGTGGGTTCAAGTCCCATCTTCCGCATTAGGGAAATTTTGTTAAAGAGCTTTGAAATTAGCGGTTTCAAGGCTCTTTTCTTTTTCAAAATTGATGATTTTAGGGTGAGACCTTGGTGAGACCTCGCCGTTATCGTTAAATAAATCAACCAAATCATCCATATCGTCTTTTGTGGCGTAGGTATAGTACATCATGTTAGTTTCTACGCTATGACCCAAAAGCTCGGCTCTTTTGGCTACAGGAAGATTAAGCTTTCCTGCAAGAACAATGCTGTTCAGACTCATTCTGAATGCATGGTTGTTTGTGATACTAAAGCCAAGGCTTGTGAGTAGTCTTCTTAGACAGGTGATATATGCATCTGTCTTTATCCATTCTCCATTTTCATGACAGAAAACGAACTCAGAATGAATTCCTTTAGCTTCCTGAATTTCTTTTAACTCGTTAAGAATGTTTTTAATATTGTTTGTTAATGGAAATTTTCTACCGCCTCTTGATACTCCTTTCTCATCTTTTGTCCAATCAGCATAGTAATACTCCTTGCCACCTTTTCTCTTATTGGACAGCTGCTGAGCATGAATGTGGATATAATTCTCATGCACATCTGACCATTTGAGCGATGGCAGTTCACCTGCACGCATTCCTGTCTCGATAGAGAGTAGGATGGCATAGCCATTGATAAAGTAACTATTGTACTTTTTCTGCTTCATACGAGAGCGCACTTCGGTCTTGATGGTCTCAAGTTCATTTTCTGAGAAGATTTTCTGCTCAGAAACAGCCTTTGAACAATCACATTCCTTCATGAATGCTTTGTTGTTCATTTTAGACAACGGATTCACAGCGATGATGTCGTTGTGCAAGGCGTAAGTGAAGATAAGGTTTAACACGCTCTTATAGTCAAGAAAAGCCTTTTTTTTGATTTTGTGTGTTACACCTTGACCATCGACTTCCTGAGCCTCTCTGAGCATGTTTAGCGTGTATTCTGAAAGAATATCGCTAGTGATGTTTCTAACGTCTGTATGAGCCATAGAATCGCTTATAAAGCGATTGTAGGATGCTTTTAAGTGATACAATGTCTCAGGATTAACTGCCTCGGTTCTATCTTTGTGAGCGAGAGCCTTTTCAAAGATAGTAGCCATAGAATAATCCTTTGATGAGATAGAAACACCATAGAACTCCATAAGCTTATCAAGAAGTGTTTCCTCTGTCTTTGCTGTGATAGGCTTCTTGCCTGGAAGCAAGGTAGACCATAGCTGTTTAGACTCAACATATTTAATCGTTCTTGGTGATCCATCCGAAGATGAATGAACTTCAGCAATAAGCTGACGTTTTAGTTTTAATTGTTTTTTGTTGAGCATATCAATATATGCGGTATCAGCATAAGGCATTGTATCACATTTATCGGCTACAGCGATAGTGGATTTCAATTGTTCAATTTGTCTGAGAGCGGTCAGCAATTCTTTTTTTGGCATAAAAATAACCGTGTCAACTGTGTGACACGGCTTAAATTATTTTCTAATTAAACATAAGTTGCCTGTAAACACACAGTTTTATCCTTGTGAAAGATTACAGGGTTTTGTTGATTGTATCCGCTCAACGGTGCCTGCGACCACGGCTGCTATCGTTTTTACAACACTTATGTTTGTTGTGAAGCCTCTCCTCCAATCGTAAGATTGGGTGTATGCTTCCCGATCATATTTTCCTCATTTATGAGAAGAGCTTACCACGAAAAAATAAAAGTTTCAATAGGGTTGAATGCATAACCATATATGGGAAAAATGCTGAAAAACATTGGTATTTCAAAGATTTATAAAAGAAAAAAAATTTATCAAAGCCTACCGTAAAACCAATGCTAAATGAAATAAAAAATAAAGCACCTTTTTCTCTATTGCGAGATTGGGTGCTTTTTGAATTGCAGGATTTGATGCTTAACTTATTAGCATTGTCTTTCGGGAACAATGTCATTAAGTTAGTAGCTTAAACAATCAAAAAGAGTTATTAGTAATCATTTCTGAATGAAAACTAATGACTCTTTTTCTGTGCAAAATCATATTTACACACTACAAATAGGCATAGCCTTGTAACTATGCCACACGGTACAAAAATCCCACTACAGACTTAGGCTTTAGCTTACGTTTGTCAGCTCGGTCTGGTCTGATAGGAAGTATGTACTGCGATATTAAATTCTCTAGGTTTGGTGGTGAGTTTATGTTTGGATGTCTAAAATAATCCAAGCAGATAGTAAATCCCATAGTGAAATTGACCTGATAAGCCCATTTCCTAGACTTATCCTGACGTACAATTACTCTCTGTATAATGCGTTCTGCATAGTTGTACATGGTAAGTCTAGCCCATATTTCCTGTTCGATAAACTGACGCTTTTTAGAGTGAAGATTAACTAATCCAAGAGCATATTTAAGCTCTCTGAATGAAGTTTCTATACCCCAACGCTTATGATAAAGGTTCTTTATCTCTGACAATGGAAATTCAAATCTGTTTAGCGATGTCACTATTGTTTCATAGGTATCTTCTGTGATTTTAAATCTAACTACTCTGAATCGGACAATAGATTTGCTCTCAAAATCCCAAGTCTGCGATTTCTTGTATTTGCCGAATTTTGACTTGCCTGATAAGAAGTGTGCTGTTCTGTTGGCATAGGCAATCTTATCAGCTTTGGTCTGCGTTGTTCTAATCTCAATAGCCATATCCCTATCAAGCTCACGCATAGGAAGTTCTGAAACTTCTCTAATACCGCCATTTTTCACTCGGATAAGATAGTTGAGATTATTAATTCTATTGCACAATTCAAAGAGGTTAAAACACTCATAACCTCTGTCAGCGATAAGAATGGTAGGTTTACTAAATCTATTACGTCTTATCATGGTAGATACGGCAGATATTTCATTTGTAACGCACCTGCCCTGTATGAGAGCATCTGTGTAGGTATGGTTTTCTACATCATAAAGAGCATTGATGTGAAGCTGGTTAAAGCCTTGATTGAGATAAGTTTCCTTATCATTGGGATTTTTAGGGATATTTAGGTCAGTTCCGTCTACAGCAAGCAGACGATAACCTTTATATAACTTGTTATCAGAACAGTTGTTATTAAACTCGTGGAACAGGAACTGAAATGCTTCGGGCAATACCTTTGCCCTTGCTTGTACAAATGCGGATGCTGTAGGAATTATTTTGTTGGTTTTGAAGTGGTCATAGATTTCCTTGTTAAGTGAGCCACCTGCCATGCCGAGAATAGTAGTGAGGGTTTCCTTAAATGCAAAGATACGATTACGGGTGAAATTTGTGTCAGACGCAACAGAAAACAGAGATGGCATACTTGACATCTCTGATATTATAGTGTTTAATACGTATTGCTTGTCTAAATCATCGCATTTATTCATATACGACAAGCCACATATATTATATCTAGTAAAAACTATTTTTTTAATATAAAAGAACGAATGTTCCTTGTATTATATAAGGTTCGTGTTATAATAATTATAACGAAAGAAACTAAACGATATATCGTTAGTTTGTCGGGCTAGAGACACTAAACCTATCCAAGAGGTCGGGCTAGAGACCATAAACCTATCCGAGAGGTCGGGGCGGCGACCATAATCCGCTCCATAGGATATTAAGGGTGAATGAAAATTCACCCTCTTATTATATATAGAAAAATATTATGAAAGGGAAAACTTTAATGGAGGATACGTCAACGGATATATCATCCGATTCATTTAAGATAACATTTAAAGAGCGAGTTGCAACTTGTGCAATAGAAAATGCAAAAATCTTTCAGAATAATTTTGTACAGTACGAGTACTGTATATGTTCTAAAGCATTTACAAGTGGATATTCGTTTACAAAAGCCCTCGATGGAAACTATTTACATTTAGTTGGAGTAAATACATCTCTACCTGCTGATAGTTTCTTTAAAAAGTGTTTGAATGGAACTTTAACTGAAAACGATTTTGATTTTTCCAAACCCGGTGTTGGTAGGAACGCACTAAAAGGTTCCGTTAGACATAAAATCAAGGTCTTGCCTGATATGGTAGATATTTTTAGCAATAAAGGTATATATGCACAACAAGGGTTCAGCAAAAACCAAATAGCTTGTGCTTTTGCATCATCTGATGGAAACTGTACTTTAGGATTTGCAAATTCAGGGCATCCAAAATCATTGCTTCGAGGAGACCACTTAGAAAACAATAAACGCTATCCCGTTGATATTGTCCTAAGACGTAAGACAGGGGAAGAAATCTTTGATGAGGTCTTATGGAAAATAGATGATAGCATATCAGATTACAAAGATACGTTAAAACAAATAGTATCAAAAGATGTACACGAATCTCTTTATGGGAAAGAAATAGAACCATCAGAAAGCGATGAAACGTAAAAAGTTACAAAATAAAATCCACCCTTACCATTTTGAGTAAAATCTCTCATGGTTCGGATGGATTTTTCTTTTCTTCAATGTCTTAACTTAATGACATTGCTTTCGGGAAGGGTTTTCTTTTTTTATTTGTTTCGAAGCCATATATGGATTAGCTTTTTTTTTGCTTTTATAGCTTTATGAGATGGTAGATGATCATGATTACGATGAGTTACCAGATACGGTTAAGAGCATGATAGGAGATTCGGATTTTTTCTGATAGTGGGTTCGACTACTTCGTGTTGCAGTCCATTGAAGCAAAGGTATATGAACACCATTCCAAGCCTTAAAATAGGTATTTTTAATGCC
>JAILHT010000018.1 GCA_024695665.1 Lachnospiraceae bacterium | reverse complement strand
AAAGAGAGCGTTCTTGTCCTTGTCGACTGCCTCTATACCGGCTCTTTCATCCATATAATTGTAGAGCGCATCTGCAACTTCCTCGCCAAAATAAATAATTGCCTCATTTCCGCCTTTTCTTTTTATCTTTATAGCGTCATTTTTTTTGTCAACATCATCAATATCGAGTCCGACACATTCTGAAACACGGATTCCGGTACCAAGCAGAAGAGTCATCATAGCCAAATCTCTTGTTTTCGTCTGTTCATGAAACATTAGTTGTCTTTTTGTAAGCTTTTCACCTGTCTCAACTTGATCCAGGAGCGTCGCAACCTCATCTATGTCAAGTCTTGTGATTGCTTTTTCATGCAATTTAGGCGTTTTTACCATCTCTGCGGGGTTAGAAGAGATTCTTTCCGTTCTGTAAAGGAAATTGTACATACTTCTAAGGCTTGATAATTTACGTTTTATACCTTTTTCATTATTTGAATATGCGACACCGTCTTTCTCATAGATTCTGAGGTAGCTTAAATATTCCTCGATGTCACCGACTTTTAATTCGTCTAAAAGAGATATCGGAAATTGTGTTATATCTATTTTCGAGTAAATAGGATTGTTCTTATGAATAAAATCAAAAAATATTGCCAGATCATATGCGTAAGATAATCTGGTCCTAGTAGATGTCGTTGGTTGTATTCCAATAAAATAATCCCTGCAAAATCCCGGAAGCGTCTTCATAAGTTCTCTGAGCTTCAATTCGTTCTGTAAGTCAATATTGTCGCTGTATTTACGTTCTGGCATAAAAAAACCTCATAATCCTTCAAAAAACGTGTTATTTATTCGTAAAACCTGCGTTTTGCGAATAAATGCATCAGACAAATAAAGGAATCAAACCATTGAACTATATATACTCTCAGGCTGATTCCTTTTAATTTATTATTTATTTCGTGTTTGCGGAATCCATTAATTCTCTGAATTTTATAATCATGTCTACGCAACCGTCAACGCCGAGGCGACCGCTGTCAAGGCAAAGATCGTAGCTTCTTGAATCTCCCCATTTTTTTGAGGTGTAATAGTTATAATACGAAGCACGTTGTTTATCTGTTTTGTTTATAAGTTCCCTTGCCTTGTTCTCTGTGAGATTGAGTTCTTTGCTCACCTTAGCAATACGATATGTCATATCTGCTTTAATGAAAATCTTGATGCAATCAGGATTGTCAGCAAGTGCATAATCAGCACATCTTCCAACGATTACGCAGTCCTCTTCGGATGCTATCTTTTTGATAGTGTCGAACTGTGCAAGGAAAATCTTGTGGTTTAATGGCATATCCAATGAAGGTGTTGCTGAATATCCTCCGAAAGAATATGTATCCATAACCAATGAATAAAGAAAACTGTTTGTAGGTTTCTCATCATGGTTCTCAAATATTTCTTCGCAAAAACCACTGCTTTTTGCTGCTTCGGCAAGTAACTCTTTATCGTAGTATTTTATTCCAAGCCTTTCAGCAAGTGCTTCCCCAACTAAAAATCCCGCACTACCGAATTCACGTCCGATTGTATAAATCTTTCTGCTCATAATACCACCTCCGTGATAATTTTATATATTAATTATACAATAAATAAAATATTTTGTATAGCAAAATCAGAAACCTTACAAAATCTTGTTATTATCTCTGTTTATTGTTTGTTTTTATCTTAGTTTACTTAAAAGATTTGTAAAGTACTCCGGCAACGGCGCTGACACTTCTATGTACTCTTCTGTTCTCGGATGTATGAATCCAATTGTCATGGCATGCAAAGCTTGACCTTCCAAATGATAAGGGTTTTTACCGTTGGAATAAAGTGGATCGCCCAAAAGCGGATGTCCAACAGAAGCCATATGCACTCTGATCTGATGAGTTCGCCCGGTCTCAAGCTTGAATTCCATATATGTTGCTTTTTTTAGTCGTTCAAGTACTTTATAATGAGTTATTGCACTTTTCCCATTCTTGGAGACGATAGCCATCTTTTTTCTGTCTTTGGGATGTCTTCCGATATTTCCCGTTATCGTACCCTCATCATCTTTTACGATACCGGAGACGATTCCACGGTATATTCGATTTATTGAATGCATCTTGATCTGCTCTGCAATATGATTGTGAGCCTCATCATTCTTACAAATTATAAGAGAACCTGTAGTATCCTTATCAATTCTATGAACAATTCCCGGTCTTAGTTCTCCGTTTATTCCTGACAGATCATCCTTGCAATGAAACATAACCGCGTTCACAAGTGTTCCGCTGTAATGACCGGCGGCAGGATGTACAACCATATTTTTGGGCTTATTTACGATCAAAATATCACTGTCCTCATATAGTATGTCAAGTTTTATGTCCTCAGGAATAATATCGGTCTCGACAGCTTCCGGAATTATAATCTCGATCAGGTCTCCCTCCTTGACTTTCAAGTTGGAGCTTATTTTATTGTTTCCATTCACTGTTACATAGCCGTCATCTATCAGCTTTTGAATTGAGCTTCTGCTTTTATTCTCAATCTTATCAGACAAAAATTTGTCTATTCGTATGTTTTTTTCATCGCTTTTTATACTAAATTCAATTCTTTCATCCATACGCATCTTATGCTTTTATCTTTTTTCTTTTCAGAAAATCAAACTCGTCTTCCTTGTAATAAAACAATATCAACACAACAAAGAAAAACATTGAAACAGTTATATAGATATCGGCCACATTAAAAGTCGGAAAATCGATAAGCTCGAAGTAAAAGAAATCAACCACATATTCAAGCCTCATTCTGTCTATAAGATTTCCCAGTGCTCCGGCCTCCAAAAATACACATATCCATCTGAGATATCTGTATCGGTCTCCCATCGGTATTTTGTAGAAAATAACTGCAAATAATATAAGCATTGCCACTGTAATTATAAAGAAAAACATCTGTTGTCCTTCCAAAAGTGAAAATGCAGCTCCGTTGTTTTCAAGATATCTAAGCTTAAAAACACCTTCAATGATCACCAGTGCTTCTTTGTCCTTAAGGGTATTTACAGCCCATAATTTTGTCAACTGATCAAATACAGTCAACAATATAAATGCAACAAACCCTAAAATTATGGATTTCTTCTTACTATTCTCTAACATTTTATTACTTTAAAACCTTTTCTATTCCTTCTACAATCTGTTCTTTACCGAGATTTATCTCAATATAAGCATCTCCGATACTGTTGAGCAGAATAAACTTTATCCTGTTACCCTTTTTCTTCTTGTCCGATAAGGAAGTCTCATATACCTTGTCAATCATACTTTTATCGAGCGCTGAAACAGGGATATCATAAAGCTTAAAAGTTTGAATGATATCTTCGTAATCATTTGAACTCAGTTTTCCGTATTTTGAGGACAGATAAGCCGCGGCAATGGAACCCACTCCAACACAATGCCCGTGATACAAAGAAAAATCAGCACATTTTTCTATGGCATGTCCGATTGTATGTCCAAAATTCAAAAGAGCTCTCTCACCCTTTTCTTTTGGATCTCTCTCGACAACATCTCTCTTGATTCTGCAGCTGACATAAATCATATGTTCAAGAGAATCATAATCCAAAGCTTTGACCTGATTTGAATTTTCTTTAAGCCAAGCGTAATATTCATTGTCTTTAATAAGACCATGTTTTATGACCTCACCCATACCTGAGGTAAGTTGTTCATAAGGGAGTGTTTTTATCACCTCAAGATTTATGTAAACAAGTCTGGGCATATAAAACGCGCCAACCATATTTTTGTATTTATTGAAATCAACTCCGGTCTTTCCACCGATGCTACTGTCCACCTGGCTTAGAAGTGATGTTGGAACCTGGATAAAATCTATTCCCCTAAGATATGTTGCAGCTGTAAATCCTGTCATATCACCTATCACACCGCCTCCAAGGGCTATAAGCATATCGCTCCTGTCAAAATGATTTTTTATGAGGTGCTCATAGATTTTGTTTATGATATCCAGGTTTTTAGACTCCTCTCCTGCTTTAATAGTATACGAAGTAACGAATATACTTTCATTGGCACCTGATAATATTTTTCTCAGTTTGGCCTCATACAATGGTCCGACATTCGAATCCGTCACAATACATATCTTATTTCCGCCAAAGTCCAATGATTCAAAGCATGATAAAAAGTCATTAAAATCAGGACGTATTTCTATATTATAACAATGTTTTCCCTCATAATTTACATTTAAAGTCTTTGACATAATACTCCTCTTTTCATTTTATGAATATATACTTACTGATATTCGACTTCTGCCCTTTTTTGTCTCATTCAATACATTATTAAATCTTAGCTTACCATGTCCACGAACGGATAATATATCATCCGGTTTGCAAAAATATGCATTGCTTGTAATATTTTTTGCATTTACAAAGACATTCCCGCCCTGAATAAGACTTACCGCTTCACTTCTTTTTATATTAAAAGCAAAAGCTATGACACAATCAAGACGCTCTGAAGCAACAACGCCTTCTTTATCAACCAAATTCGGTGAGTAATCAAAAGAATCAATCGTTTTTATTGTAGTATTTACCGTGGTATGTCTTACCTGTGTCAAAGATTCACAGATAAAAGATGAAAGTGTATCCAGACAGAGAATGTATGTCTCATCCGCTCCGGGAAGTATATCACCTATTTTGGAGCGTTCAACGCCAAGGCTCATAAGAGCTCCCAGGATATCTCTGTGAGTCAGCTTTTCTTTGAATTTCTTTGAAACAGGCTCCACAACTATACAATCAATAGGATAATTCCAGGCATAATAAAGAGCATCAGGAATAAAAGCTATTAACTGACGCTCTGCATGTTCATATCCACCGAAAATCTTATAATCGGTATACAATTGATTTTTTACATTATTAAAAAGATTCTGTTCATTAAGATCCAAAAAGTCACTAAAAGTAACAATACCTTTTTTGTCTGCGGTATTGGACAAATCAATAAATCTTTTCTGTATTAACTGCTCCTTATCCATCTCTAATTAAACGGATTAGATGCAAGTCCATCGAGTATTCCCTGAAAATCACCGGAAATATCAACAGCTGCCGGAGTAATAATGAAAATGTAATTTGTAATCTTCTGAAGGTTACCTGATATAGCAAAACAAGAACCTGATGTAAAATCAATAATTCTCTGGGCGATATCTACATCTAGCCCTTCAACATTTAAGACTACGGTTCTGTTTGATAGTAATGTCTCCGTAATCTCTCTTGCGTCTTCTACTGAAGTAGGTTTAATAACACAAACTTCCATACCGTTTGCTCCCTGTTTCTTTCCCGGCCTCATAGGTGTAATTTTTGTAGCCACAGGCTTCTCTTTTACAGCTACAGGTCTGGAAGCTGTCGATTCATTGTTTTTCTCTCTGAATCTTGGTTTCTTTTCTTCTAAATATTCTTCGTCATCCAGAAGATAATCATCATCTGCCTCATCGTCCGGATCCAACCTCATAAAATTCAAAAATTTATCTAAAGCACTCATTAAAATATACTCTCCTTAATTAACAGAATAATTTCTTGCCCCAAAAATACCTGTGCCTACTCTGACAAGTGTGGCACCCTCTTCTATAGCAACACAGTAATCTCCTGTCATACCCATAGAAAGCTCATTCATAGATACATTATCAATGTTTTTTTCAGCTATGTCAACCGACATTTGGCGCAACGCTTTAAACCACTTGCGGTTGTCCTCAGGATCATCAACCATCGGTGCAATGGTCATAAGACCTTCTATTTTGACATTTTCAAGAGGAGCAATCTCCTCTACAAGCTGAAGTGTCTCATCTGCTCTGACTCCAAACTTGGTATCCTCTCCTGCTATATTCACTTCTATGAGAATAGGAACAATTCGGTTTACTTTCTTAGCCTGTACATTAATTTCTTCGGCCAGGCGATAGCTGTCAACAGAATGAATCATCGTGACATCTTCAATTATATATTTAACCTTATTTCTCTGAAGATGTCCTATCATATGCCACCGAACATCATCATTCATGTTCTCTCTTTTTGCGACAATCTCCTGAACTTTATTCTCACCGAAATCTCTGACTCCCTCGTCATAAATCTCCTTAAGCATATCTACGGGTTTTGTTTTGCTGACAGCAACAAGTGTAACGGAATCTCTTTCTCTGCCTGCTTTCGCGCAAGCATTTTTGATATTCTGCTCCACATCTTTAAGATTTTCTTTTAACATGATATATCTCCTTAATTTACAATAGCATTCTCAACAATAGTTGAACTGTCGAGAGCAATGTGATCGTACAAAGAAACCCCATAATCGGTTCCGCTCCTGATGATAGTGTATTCACTATTTTGATATATTATCTCAATCTGTTTGAATACCGCATAACCTTTATTTATGTTATACACGCCTTTGAGCTGATCAGTGTCACCGATAGTATAGGTGTTGCTCGAATCGGCTATTACAACAACATCTCCCTTAGAGACATCTTCACCGTCTATATAATAGCAATCCTCGGTTTCATAATATATGGTAGGTGTGACGAAAGTATTCTCTTTATTTCCTTCCTCATCCGTAGTTTCAATTATGAGACCCAGATCACTTGAATCTCCGCCCTCCGTGAAACACTCTATCGGAACCGTATAAAAATCCTTCTTTAGTATCGAAGAATTCGGTATCTTAAGTCCCTTCTCTTCATCGAGAACTATCTCTATATTTATATATCTGTCATCTGCATATCTTATCATTCCGGTTCTGACATTCAGATTCAAAAAGGATGTGCCGTCTATTTCCTCAATCGTAAAAGGACAGGTGCAAACCACTCCGTCCGTATCAAATTTTATATCGATTGCACTTTTTTCTTTTAGATACTCTATAATATCAGAATCAACCGGAACCATAAGATTCCAATTCTCATTGGTTGAAATACGAAAAATCGCGTCTCCCGCGTTTACCTGCCCGGAATTCCTAAGATTATTTTTCTCATATGTTGATGGGGAATAATTCGACGCAGTAAAAGTATCAACGGTCAAATCCTCATATCCGTCGGTATAATAAGTCACCACTCCATCGGTAGGCATATAGACTCTGTTAAAAGAAGACAAATCTATACCTGAAGCTTCAAGCACGGTATTTAAAGCTTTTACATTGACAATTTCATTTATACTGTCAGTGAGTGAATTCTTAAAGGAATAAACAGAAGAAAAGTCGTCCGCATCATAGTTTACGGCAAAATTCTCCATGTCATTACAGAGTACGGTAAGATTGTCATCATCCATTATAATCTGTGTTGAATCAACCGAGTTTATCTGGCTTGCAATCTGCCCTGTTTCATCAACGGAGCAAACCAAATCACCGCTTCCTGATTTAACGGAATCTGAAATATAATAATTCACATATCCGGTATAATCGGAAGTCACTACAGTCTCATCTCGAATGGCCAGCCCTTTATAAGAATTGTTGATAGCTATGGTGCCGTTTACAACCTCATAAACAGAGGTATGTTCCGTAGTAAAATACGAATAAACATAAAACAGAACATATACAAGAATAACCGCAAAAATAATAACACCGATATTTATATGTAATGGCTTTTGGTATTTAATTACCTTTTTATTGTCTGCCAAATTGTACCACCCTAATCAAAATCAGTTCTAACATAAATAAGGGACCATACATATAGTATGTATGATCCCATCTATTATACAATATTTATTACTAAAGTGAAATAACGATTTTATCTTTTGCGCAATCAGGAAGATCTGCTTCGTTTTTGGATACGCTCATTACAAATTTTACATTGTATTTCTCACTGAGTTCTTCCAGCTGTTTAATTGAATAACAGATATCATCGTTGTTTTTAATGCCTGCAATAGTAAGGAAACTGTCAACATACAATTCTTCCAAATCATGATCCTGGGAGATAATTCCTGCAACAAATCCTACAAACTGATCTACATTCTCTACAAGGTAATCGCATACATTTATAAGTCTTACCTTATTGTTCAGTTCATACATGTGTTTCGTACTCTTATCAAGAAATACAACGTTACCGTTTGCTGTAGAAACCGCTCCGTTAACCTTGTCTAAGAGTTCTTTGGTCTTTCCTTTGCCTTTTTCCCCTGCAATGATCTGTATCATAAGCGTACCCTCCTAAATGCTCTTTGTAAATATTCAATCAATACCACAAAAAGTTTATTCTTTTTATTTATTATAGTTGAACAGTATATAAAAAACAACCGAAAAAACCTAATTTGCAAACATATATAAAAGTTGATTCATATAATAATACAAATTACTGCGACAGTCTGCCTTCATTACAATCGACACAATTTTCTGGTTCGATTCGTTCTTGCTGTAGAGCACAAGGCAATAACCGGCAGGGTTTGTTGTCCCTGTTTTCCCACCTAAAATAGTCACTCCCGAAGGCACTGTCTCAGTACCCAAAAGGTATCTGTTTGTAGTCGTCCAGTCCATAGTTTGCTCTGTGCCTGAAGCATCAGTATAATTTACCGTATATGCCGAAGAAGTAACTATAGTCTCAAAAGTACTGTCATTTAAAGCTGCCTGGAAAATCAGATACATATCATAAACCGTCGTATAATGATCATCATCATGAAGTCCGTTCGGATTGACATAATGTGTATTTGTAGCTCCCAACGAAGCTGCGGTCTCATTCATGAGATTTGCAAATGACTCAACATCACCTGATATGCCCTCGGCAATTGCAACAGCAGCATCATTTCCGCTCTTTAACATCATTCCGTAAAGCAACTGCTCAAGTGTCATTACATCTCCTGCTTTAAGCCCGCAGACAGATGAATCGCTTGCCTGATTTACGGCATTCTCACTGACGGTTATTGTCTGCGAGAGATCCCCGTTTTTTATAGCCACATAGGCAGTCAAAATTTTTGTTGTACTTGCCGGATATATCTTCTCATATATATTCTGTGAATATGTTATCTCAGATGTGTCCAGATTGAACACGCCCGAAGCTTCTGCAACCTGCGAAGCAGTCTCATCCGTACCTATATCTGTACCGTCGGAAACACATAAATCCGACGCAAAAAAGGATACTTTTCTATCTGAAGAAGTATCCTCTGAAGCCATCATATTGTATTTGGCGGTTGTTTTATACAGATCGTATTTGTCAGTTATCTCAGCCGTATCAAACCCGCATCCGTTTAGTAATATTACGGCTGATAAGGCTATACCGGAAACTATTTTATTTATACATTTCACGCCACTCTAAATCTCCTCTGTCTAATGCTCTGATCAACAGCTCTGCTGTAGCCAGGTTTGTGGCCAAAGGAATATTATGCGTATCACACATCTTAACAATGTTATTGACATCCGGCTCGTGAACCTTTGGGTTCAACGGATCTCTCAAGAATATTACAAGATCGATATCATTGCTTTCTATCTGAGCTCCAAGCTGCTGAACACCTCCGAGATGCCCGGCAAGGTATTTATGTATTGTGAGATTTGTTACTTCCTCAATAAGCCTTCCCGTGGTTCCGGTCGCATATAATTCATTTTTTGCCAGTATCCCACGGTAAGCGATACAAAAATTCTGCATCAGTTTTTTCTTTGCATCATGTGAGATTAATCCAATGTTCATAAACTATCCCCTACACTTCTCTGATTTAAAACTCAGAGGTCATCTTAAATTTTTTTGGCTGAAGGCCAATATTCAACACAACTCCAAGTCCCATATATAAAGATACAAGTGAAGTCAGACCGTAGCTGACGAACGGCAATGGTAATCCGGTATTTGGCATAATACCGGTAGCTACGCAAATATTTACAAAGCTTTGAAAGCCTATAAGCGCAGCCATACCGCAACAGATAAGTCTACCCGCTGTGTCTTTAGCTTTTCTGGCTGTCAATATACATTCGATTACAATAAAAAACATAAGTCCGATAACAACACAAGCTCCCACAAACCCCAGTTCTTCACCGAGTACTGCAAATATAAAGTCTGTCTGAGGTTCCGATATGAAATTACCGTTTTTTACGGATGTAATCTGACTGTTGTTTAACCCTTTACCCCAGAGCTGTCCGGAGCCTATAGCCATTATGGAGTTTTGCTGCTGGTAAGCCGAATCCGAATACTCCTCCGGATATAACCAACCCATAATACGATTGTATTGGTATTCATCCAATATAGTCTGATCCGGTTGCAAAACAAGATAAATAAATATAAGCGCGGACGGAACACTGACCGCCAAAACAACTAATACTATTTTATAACTTAATCCTGCAATAAACAAGAGTGCAATGAAAATCAAAGCCGTTACAATCGTAGTAGAAAGATCCGGCTGCTTTTTGATCATCAAAAGAGGCACTCCTACCAGAGCAAAGCTCAAAATAAGTATCCTCAAAGTGTTTAGATTTGACTGATGCTGCATAAAAAAATATGCAAAAAACAAAATCAATAGTATCTTTGACAACTCTGAAGGCTGAAACTGTATGCCGGCTATTGTTATCCATCTCGTCGCTCCACCGGTAGTTTTACCTATTACAAAAACAAGAGCCAAAAGCGTCAGATTGATGAAATAAATAATCCAGCTGAACTTCATAATGTATGAATAATCGATAAAGGAGACAACAATCATAACAGCAAGTCCCAAGATAAGCCCTGCAATCTGTTTTCCCTGTACCGAATCCTTTGCGGACCCTATTACAAGAATCCCTATAATCGTCTGTAAGACAGCAAATAATATCAATTTGAAGTTGTAATTTTTTATACTGTATCTCTTAAACATATAATGATTGTATTCCTAAACAGATACTAGTTTTTCTTACTGTCATGATGCATCTCTTTGATCGGGATATTTGCATATAATGCAGGTACAGAACCGTTGTTTGAATCGGATTCAGTCTGGGTTATTGAAATATCAAGACCATCAGCATCTATTTCCATATATTTGGATATTACTTCTATAATATCATTTTTGATTTTCTCCATAAGTTCAGGAGAACAGTTTGAGCGGTCGGAAACAAGCAAAAGTTTAAGTCTGTCTTTTGCAATATCACCGGAGCTTTTTTTCTTAAAAAAATCCATTAAAGACATATCTGTTCCCTCCTCTACTTAAATATCTTTGCAAGTTTGGAAAATACGCCCTCTTTTTTATCGAGATCAAGGAATTCGACTTCCTCACCCAATACTCTGTGACATATATTCATGTAAGCCTGTCCTGCAAGAGCATTTGATCCAACCAAAGGCTCACCCTGGTTTGTTGAAACTACAATCTGTTCATCATCCGGCACAACACCGATAAGAGGGATTGCAAGAATCTCGCAGACATCCTCGACATTCATCATATCCCCTCTCTTTACCATATCCATTCTGAGTCTGTTTATGATAAGATCGGTCTGTTTGAGTTCATTCGCGGCAAGAAGTCCAATTATTCTGTCAGCATCTCTAATTGCAGAAACCTCAGGAGTAGTGACAACCAAAGCTCTGTCAGCACCTGCTATGGCATTCTTGAATCCCTGCTCTATTCCGGCCGGACAATCAAGAAGAATATAATCAAAATCATTTCTGAGCTCATCAGTGAGTTTTTTCATCTGTTCAGGTGATACTGATGTTTTATCTCTTGTCTGTGCTGAAGGCAAAAGAAAAAGATTAGGATATTTCTTATCTTTTATAAGTGCCTGACTTACCTTACAGTTTCCTTCAACGACATCTACAAGATTGTATACAATTCTATTCTCAAGTCCCAATACAACATCAAGATTTCTTAATCCTATATCTGTATCGATAAGAACCACTTTTTTGTTTAACATTGCAAGACCTGTACCCACGTTAGCGGATGTTGTCGTTTTTCCTACTCCGCCTTTACCCGAAGTAATTACTATAACTTCACTCATTGTTATCCTCCTAAAACACTGTTATCTTTTTCATATTCTATCAAAAAGCTGACTTAAAGCCGGCTCTATCAATATTCTGCCATCAATAGCCGTAGCAATCTGAGCTGTTATACTCTCTTCTTTTTTCTTCTTTTTGTTTTTTATTCCTTTGAAAAGTCCATTCTCATTATCCGCACTTCTGCCTATGGCATCGGCGATACGAATCTGCATGGGATTCATATCAAGCGCATAAACGAAACAGTTGTCATCGCCGTTATGTCCGGCGAATGCGTTTCCTTTCAGACTGCCAAGAACAATAACATTTCCGGCGGCTGAAACAGAGGCTCCCGGATTTACATCTCCGACAACCACTATGCTGGCCTCGGAATCGATTGCCTGTCCGTTTCTCAAAGTTCCCTTGTATATACTTGCTAACTCATACGGATTTTCTATCGTATTCTCCGTAGGTGTGATATTCTTCTCGGAATTGATTGGAACTTCTCTGTGCTCGATTATATTTTTAACAACAGCTTCCATTCTTTTTTCTTCCGCCGTTCCACTTTCCATAACGCAGACTATCTCGATATCGGTATTCATCTGTATTGTATGAATAATCTCACTTTCTTCATCCTCTGTGAGTTCTCTTCCCTCAAAGGTTATAGCAAACTTCGCATTCTTGAAGAAGTCGGCGGATTCAATGAATTTGCTGGTTATTTCAGTCATAAGATCCCTGAATTCCATATCGGGATCCATCTTAAGATTTATACCAAATCTATTACTCTTTATAATTACTGGTTGAATCATAATTCCTCCATTTAATCGGTAACGGCATTTGTCGTTCCGCTTATATCCGCAGCCTGTCCGTTCAAAAGATCTTCTGTAGATTCCGTGCCAAAATAATAAGCCAAAATCTTCTGTGAAACATCTGCCGCATTATGCGAAGTATATCCGTAAGCAATTCTTGATGCTATCGACACCTGCGGACTCTCATAAGGCGCATAACCGACAAACAAAGCATGGTTAGGTCTGGTTGTTACAGTCTGTGCCGTACCTGTCTTACCTGCAACATTTATAGAAAAATCATCAAATGCTTCAAGTTCTTCAACTACCATTCTCATACCGGAATGAATTGCATCCCATTCGGTTGAATCAAGAACATCCACCGTATTTTTAACCTCAGGCGAATACTCTTCCAAAATGTTTCCGTCCGAATCGGTAACCTTTGAGAGTAAAGTATAGTTATAAACAGTGCCACTGTTAGCAATGGCCGTTACATATCTTGAGAGTTCTGTTGTCGTATAACTGTTGTTACTCTGTCCGATAGCAGCTCGAACAGGGTATTCGGTCGCAATCTTAGGGCTGTTCTCAACTATTTCTATACCGGTTGTCGAATCAAGTCCGTACAGCGAGGCATAGCTTTGCAGTTTTTCTATACCGAGATCAGCATTATAATTTCCGTTTGAGAGGGAAAGGTCATAACCCAGCTCATAGAAGAAATAGTTACAAGAATCTCTCAATGCTTCCGAAACATTTATTTTTCCGTGCGTCGACGGATATATCCAACATTTTGCCGAAGGAGTTACTTTTGTGAATTCTCCCTCATCCTCAATCAGAGTGTCTGTTGTTATAATATTTTCAGCAAGTGCCGCTGTGGCAGTCACCATCTTAAATGTAGAACCCGGCGCCGTCCTCTCCTGTGTCGCATAATTGTACAAAGGCTTGGACAGATCTTCTGTCAAAGAAGCATAATATGTGGCATCTACCGTATTTGCAAGTTTATTGTTGTCATATCCCGGATAAGATACGACAGCAAGGAGTTCTCCTGTAGTTGTATCGGTGACAACGCATGATGCAGAACAAGGATCAAGTGCAAGATTAGCCGGAGTAATCTCCAGATTTTTGATCTTGTCCTTCAAAAAATCATATGCTGAGACAATTCCGTTTGCAAGTCCTGTATAATTACCTTCATCATATGTCAAAAATCCCTGGTCATACAATACTAAGCAAAGATCCTGCCCTGATATCGATCCGGCGTGAATCATATATTTATATATAATTTTTTCAAAATCTTTATTGTCTGAAATATCATTCAATGAGTACTCAATCAAATCACTGTATATTTCTTCCGTTGATTCATACTCCTCATCTACAGTAAAAGCAGTGATATCAATCCATCCCTGTGATATCGCATAACAGAGATAGGTCTTAACGGAAATATCACCGTCAGCCCACTCCTTGTAGATTTCATCATCAGTATCTATGCTGTCAGAAACCAATATATTTGCATTCTTAAGGTCGTCAAACATATATGTAATATAGTCCTGATATTCAGTCTCAAGATCCGAAAACTTAGTATCTTCCGACGACAGTACCGCAGAAGACAAATTTGTCATAACAGCACTCTTTTGTGTACTGAAAAGAGAATAAATCTGTTTTTCAGTGGTCGATGAATCATCATCATTTAAAGTTGTTATATCTATTACATTATTTCCTATAAGAGCATAATAAACATCATCTATTGGAATGATGATATCTGAGGCACTCTCTACCTCACTTACATCATAATTTGTGATGTTTTCTATCTTGTCATACAAGATTCCGGCAACTTCCTGCTCTAACAACTGATATACAGCCTTTTGAAGATTGGCATCAATAGATAGATAAACATCATTTCCGGCTGTAGGTTCCGTTCTCTCCATGGTTTCAATTACTTTTCCGAGGTTATCTACATATACAACCTCACTTCCTTTGGTTCCCTGGAGCGTTGAATCCATATACTGTTCTATTCCGGCCTTACCAACAATATCTACAAGTGAATACTCTGAATTCTCCGCAGACAATTCCTCATACTCTTCTGAAGAAATTTTTCCGGTATAACCGATTATCTGCGCAAAATACTCTGAATCATTATATACACGAATCGTATCTTCAGACACTTCGACTCCCTGTAAGTCATATGCATTTTCACTGATATATGCAACTGTCTCATCACTAACATCACTTGCGATAGTTATTGAAATATATTTCTGGTAACTGTTCTGTGACATAGCATATCTAAGTACTGTTATACGATAAGCCATATAAGGATCGTATTCATCGGAAATGCCAAAGTAACTGTCGGACATTAGATATTCCATTATTTGTTCGGCTGTCGCATCCGCCTCATTTGTACCTATATTTTTGTTATATTTAAGATCCGACGTCGATGCTCTGCCGAATATATCTGCAAGAAAACGAAGCAGAGACGTCCCCTCGACATTGTATTGATATGTCCCATCAACATAATCGATTGAAAAATCATTCTCGATGCTGTCACCGAACTCATCAAGCTTGGTAATGATTCGATATAGCTCATCATTTATTGATTCATTTTTCTCCGCAGTAGTATCATACGAGCCATTATCCTCTATTGTGATCGTATAAGCCAACTCATTATAAGCAAGTAAAGTACCATTGCGGTCATATATATTACCTCTGGTACTTTTGATGTCACGTGTCTTTTTAATTTTGAGAGTATAATTTTCCTGATATTCTTCTCCGTTTACAATCTGCAGAGTAAATACTCTGTATAGAAGCAGTAAACACAAAACCGTCATCAAAGCGCCCAAAACAAACAGCCTGGATTTGAAGAAAGATATCACGGCTTCTTTTATATTGTCCGACAAATTATCGCTCCTTATTGTCCAATGTTTCCAATTTCTGGTTTATTTTCAGTATTATCAAGTACAGGAAAATGGAAATCAAAATTGTATAAATAACCTCCGGCATTATAATATTAAAAAAATAATAGCCGAAATCAAATCTTCCTCTGAAAAGGAAGAGAAAAAAATACACTGTCAGTCCCGACACAAAATCGCTGATTGTAATAAGTATCATAGGAAGTTTTATCTCATCAGGATAAAACAGCATATGCAAAAGGCCGTTGCAATATCCTATCAACATATACAAAAGTGCATAAAACCCCAGAACACTTCCGAAAAATATGTCAACTATAAGTCCGCAGAAAAATCCGACGATAAGACCTTCCTTTTTTCCCATCATAAAACCGTAGGAAGCGGTTATTATGATCAAAAGATTCGGGGAGACATTAGCAAATGATATTGTCTGCATAATAGTGCTCTGCAATAAAAACCCTATAATAACCCAAGCACCTGCCATAACATATCTTCTCATATTATTGCTCCTCTGTATCGGAAACCTGAGTTTTCTTTTCCATTATTACAAGGACAGACTGAAGATGCTCAAAATCAACCACAGGCGTTACTGTACCTGATTTTGTAATATTATTTGAGTCCATATCCAAAGTTGATACATATCCGACGAGAATTCCCGGTAAATATTTGTCGCTGACATTACTTGTGACTATCTGTGCACCGACTTCAACTTCATTGTCCTGATCTTTAAGTCCTGAAAGTTTTATTTCCTGGTTATCTTCCATATTTTGAAGATTCCCGTGTACAATACACAGGTCTTCTGTAGAAAGTACCATGGCTGATACTTCAGAATTGTCATCAATAATAGATCTAACCGTCGCATAGTTTTTTCCGACAGAAGTAACAATTCCGACAAGACCGTTTCCTGAAATGACATTCATATCAACTTCTATTCCATCATCCGTACCCTTATCTATAGTAAATGTCGAAAACCAGTTTCCGGCATCCTTGCTTATTACATAAGCCGCTGTCTTTTCATACGAAGGATATTTCTCATCAAGTTCAAGAAGTTCTCTCAAATTTTCAAGTTCACTCTGCTCCAACTGCATGCTGTTGAGTTCATCATTGAGTTCAACAACCTCCGCTTTTAGTTCCTCATTCTCTGAAAGAACATCGCCTATATTTTTTAAATTTTCGATTTTTTCACTTGTCCAATCGCCGACCGTGTTTATACCTTTTTGCATCGGTGTGAAAACCAGACCGACGGCATTGTTCAACGGTGTATTGCTTAAATCCATAGCAAAGCTTGCTATGATCATTACAACGCAGAGAACAGAAAGGGCAAACAATAGATATTTCGGCGGCAATGTCTGTTTAGATTTACGCCTCACAGGCTGTTATCCTCTCCTATTTGATAATTCTTGTCTTCATTGTAAATGTCAGGTGTTTGTATTTCTCCTCGGAAACTATTGCCATAAGCCCTCTGACAACCGACTCCTCGGGTTCCTCACATCTGTTTACTTTTATATTTGTAATATTGGTAAACAATTCATCCAGATCTTTTATCTGCGAACCGCCTCCGGTTATATATATTCCCGAGTGAATTATATCTTTTGCAAGCTCAGGCGGAGTTTTCTCAAGGATCATTTTAATTGATGTGCATATTGATTCAAGGTTATCCTTGATTGCCTCATAAACAGTGGCTGCAGATATCTCCATCTCAACAGGAAGACCACTGACAAGATCCCTTCCGACAATTACCATTGTCTCTTCTCTTCCCGGAAGTCCGCTGGCGAGATTCTCTTTCAAAACGCTTGCTGTCTTCTGTCCGATAACAAGGTTGAACTCATGTCTGATATAACTCATAATCGACTCATCGATTCTCTTGCCGCCAAAATGAAGAAGATCACTAAGTACAAGACCTCCCAATGAGATAACGGAAATCTCTGTGGTATCGGCACCGATATCAACTACCATCACACCTGTAGGCTCATTAACATCAAGTCCAAGTCCTACAGCGTCAGCTATAGGTTTCTCTACAAGCTGAACATTCTTAGGTTTAACCTTGCTCTTATAAAACATATCATAAAATGCTTTTTTCTCAACTTCAGTGATATCTGTAGGAACCGCAACAACATACTCGGCACCCTTGGTCTTGCCTTTTGAGCCCCTCTCAATGAAGTCAAAAATCATATTCTGAACATTATTGAAATCGGCAATAACACCGTTTACAACAGGAAACGTAACATTGATGTGCTCAGGTGCCTTCTCATACATTGCATAAGCCGCATCCCCATATGCATACAGCTGATTCTTGTTGATGATCGCTATTGTATTTTTTTCATTTAGAACCTTTCCGGTTGCTTTACAAAAAACTTTAAGGTTACATGTTCCCAAATCGATTCCGTAAACGTTACTGCTCATTCCCTTAAACGGTCTATAAAAGACCTTCCTCCTTAAAACTAAAATATGATTTATCACCGATTATAATATGGTCAGCCAATGTTATCTCCAAAAGCTTTCCACCCAATCTGACTCTCTCTGTAATCTCCTTGTCCTCCGTGCTTGGAGCAGGATCTCCGCTGGGATGATTGTGAAGAAGCACCATCGCAACGGCATTGTCTCTCAAAGCCTCAATAAATATCTCCCGCGGAGAAACCAATGACGCATTTACAGTTCCAACCGTAATGGTTTTTTCCGAAATTATGTTGAATTTGGTATCAAACAAAACGGTTTTCAATACTTCCCTGTCCAAATGCCTCATATCCTCCATAAAATATGACGCTATTTCCTCCGGAGAATTGAGGGATATATCTTTGTTGTATCTGTATCCCGACAATCTTTTTGATATCTCTGTCAGGCATTTTAGCTGTATTGCTTTGACTTCCCCAATGCCATCGATCAAAGCCATCTCCTTCATGGAGAGACGTTCAAGGTTGAGAAGATTTTCCTCATGTCCGCATAAGATGTCATTTGCGAGATCAATGGCTTTCCGTCCCCTTGTCCCGGAGCGGATTATAACTGCCAAAAGTTCGGCGTCAGACAACGAAATAGGACCGTACTTTTTGCATTTTTCGTATGGCCTCTCTGATAGTGGAAGTTTTTTAATTGTAGTATTTCGGTTCATTTTTTCCTTTCCATCTCTACCAAATGAACACGAAACTTCAAGATATTTTATCACATCAAATCTTTATTAACAAGGTTGCGTTCATAAAGTTTTTGAAGCGACATAAGGATTCCCACCTTAGCATGCGGATAAGTTAAACCACCCTGAAAAAAAACAGAATAAGGCTCTTTTACAGGCCCGTCAGCGCTGAGTTCTATCGAGGATCCCTGGACAAACGCTCCTGCCGCCATCACAACGTCGCTGTCATATCCCGGCATAGCCCACGGTTCCGGTGTTACATAAGAATCCACCGGTGCGGCAGCCTGAATTCCTTCACAGAATGCAAGCATTGCATCTCTGTTGTGAAAAGTAACTGACTGAATTATGTCATGTCTGCTCTCACTTCCGTTCGGGACAACTTCAAATCCAAGTTTTTCATATATATTTGCAGCGAAAATTGCTCCTTTTAAAGCGCTGGCCGTAACAGTAGGAGCAAGGAAAAATCCTTGATAAAACGAAGGAATAACGCCTAAAGAGGCACCTACTTCCTTGCCAAGTCCCGGACTCGTGAGACGATAAGCCGCATTTTCAATGCATTCTTTCTTTCCTACAATATAACCGCCTATAGGTGCAAGGCCGCCACCCGGATTTTTGATAAGCGATCCGACAATCATATCAGCCCCGACTTCGAGCGGCTCCTTATCCTCTGTAAACTCTCCGTAGCAGTTATCTACCATACAATAGACATCAGGCTTTACGGATTTTATAAATGCGATAAGCTCTCCGATAGCATCAACGGATAATGTAGGTCTTGTTGCATATCCTTTAGATCTCTGAATGGTGACAAGCTTTGTCTTTTCATTTATGGCCTTCTTTATACCGTCAAAATCAAAAGAACCGTCCGAAAGCAAATCAACCTGTCTGTATGAAATATTATATTCGGCAAGTGATCCCACTGATTTTCTTATTCCGATAACCTCTTCAAGTGTGTCATAAGGTTTTCCAACAGGTGAGAGAAGTTCGTCTCCCGGTCTCAGATTTGACATCAAAGCCAGGGCAAGGGCATGTGTTCCACATGTGATCTGAGGTCTGACAAGCGCATCCTCCCCTTTAAAAGTATCCGCATAAACTTTCTCCAAGGTATCCCTGCCGTAATCATTGTAACCGTAGCCGGTTGAACCTTCAAAGCACTGTGCTGAAACTTTGTTCTTTTGCATTGCAGCAAGCACCTTTATCTGGTTTGCCTCCGCGTTTTTGTCGATTTCGTCAAATCTCTCTTTAAGTTCTTCCTCTATCTTCATCCCGAACTCGTATACTTCCTTACAGATTCCGAGATTTTTATATGCTTTAGTAATCATTTGATAATACCTTTCTGTCTCATAGTTTCTTTCATAAATTCGAGAATCAGCTCCTCCGAATAATCAAACTCATCCTTGTTTACCCAGATAACATCTTTCTCGCGTCTGAACCAAGTCAATTGTCTCTTCGCAAAATGCCTGCTCTCTTTTTTGATAAGATCGATTGCTCCGTCTAAACTTAACTCATCAAAAAGATAAGCGCATATCTCCTTATAGCCGATGCCCTGCATTGAGACGAGGCTTCTGTCATACCCCATTTCAATCAGCTTTTTGACTTCCTCCACAAGGCCTGCCTCTATCATTATATCAACACGTTTATTTATACGTTCATATAAAATATCTCTTTTGTCATTTAAAACAAAATACGCATAATTGTACGGCGATACAGATTCCTTCTCCCTTTCATTATGCTCAGATATAGGATATCCGTGCATCTTATAAAACTCGAGAGCCCGTATCGTTCTCTTTATATTATTCTTGTGTATAAGGCTCGCTGAGGCAGAATCAACCTTTTTTAGCATTTCATTCAAAATATCGGCTCCTTTTTCAGAGGCGAGTTTCTCGAGTTCTCTGCGGTACGAATCATCAACAGGCTCCTCTTCGAAATTCACATCTTTTAAAAAGGCCTGAACATAAAATCCCGTTCCGCCTACTATTAGAGGTAATCGTCCTCTCTCATAGATCTCATTTGCGCATGAGACAGCCATATCCTTAAAAACTGACACATTGAATTCATCCGACGGATCGAGACAGTCTATAAGATGATGCTTTACTCCACACATTTCTTCTTCTGTGACCTTTGCGGATCCTATGTCCATATATTTATATACCTGAATCGAATCGGCCGATATAATATCGGCTCCTATCTCTTTTGCAAGTTTTATCGAAAGATTTGTCTTTCCGACCGCTGTGGGTCCGGTAAGTACTACCGCCGGTTTCTTTTCCATAATATTCCTATCTATATTATTCTCTTAAACTTTTTCTCGAGTTCATATTTTGTCATAGATATTATTGTTGGTCTGCCGTGTGGGCAAAAATAAGGATTTTCCAGTGCAAGGAGACTGTCTATAAGTTTCTCTGCCTCAGCAAAAGAGATTCCGTCCCCTCCTTTTATGGCAGCCTTGCAAGACATGGTTGCCAATCTGTCATAGATTATATCCGGTGTCTTTGTTCCGGCATTGGCCGCTGACTCATCAAGAAAATCTACAAGTATCTGTTTTACATCAAGCGAGTACAGATTGTCAGGCACCGAAGAAACACTATACTCCATCCCGCCGAAATGTTCTATAGTAAATCCTAGTTTTTCCAATTCGTCAATATTCTCGGTGAGAACACTTTGCTCCTCCGCATTCAAAGTCACAACATACGGAGGTGAGACAATCTGTGATGTAAAGGTTTTTTCTTTGAAAAGCTTTACATTCTTCTCGTATAAGACTTTTTCATGAGCTGCATGCTGATCTATTATATAAAGCTTGTTGTCAAATTCAACAAGCCAATATGTCTTAAATACCTGACCTATGACACGATGTTTCTTTCTTGCTTCCTCAGATAGAAAACTTTCCTGAACATAAGTTGTCTTCTGTTCCGTAGGTTCAATGTTCCTTGCAGGCTCAATATATTCTTCTTTCTTTGGCTTTTCGATATCAACGCTTTTATGAAAAGTGCTGTTGTCATCGAAAAACTGTGTGTTCTCTCTGACTGTATTCCTCTGCGGAACATAGTCATATTTCTTCTCATAAGGAGAATCCAATCTAACCTGCTCCCTAAGTTTTTCAAGCCTTTTTGTTTCGAAAGGTTCCGGCGCTTTCTCCACAGATACAAAACGGTTTTCTGTTTTCGTTTTGGTATCTTCCTTGTCTACAGATGCATCGACAATATACTCTCTGTTAATCAGCTTTCTTCTGATTATATTGTATATTTTGTCATATATCTCCTCACCCTCCGTAAAGCGGACTTCCATCTTGGTCGGATGCACGTTTACATCGACAAGATTATCGCAAAAGTCAAAATATAACACACAAAACGGATACTGATGCTGCATCATAAAATTTTTGTATGCCTCTTCTATTGCCCTTGTGATTATGTTGCTCTTTGAATAGCGATTGTTTATATAATAATTCTCGTAGCTTCGATTTCCTCTTGAGACTTCCGGTTTTCCGATAAAGCCTCTCACTTTAAACAGTTCACAACTGTCATCTATCTCAAGTACATGAGACGTGATATCCCTCCCGTAAACCTGATATATTATATCCTTTGATTTTGAGTTTCCCGAAGTTTGAAGTTTTGTTTGACCGTTGGATATAAATTTGAAGGATATCTCCGGATGCGACATGGCAAGATGCTCCATGAGTGCATTCACATACGACCCTTCGGTTGTGTTGCTTTTTAAAAATTTGCCTCTGGCCGGTGTGTTGTAAAACAAATTTCTTATGAGAAAAGTCGAACCGTTCGGTGCTCCTATCTCATCTTTTGAGATTTCTTTTGAACCCTCTATCAAAAATCTGGTTCCAAGCATCTCATCTCCGGTTTTTGTGATAAGTTCAACCTGCGACACCGCGCAAACTGAGCTTAATGCCTCACCACGAAATCCAAGCGATTTCACAGAAAGTAGATCGTTTGCGTTATTAATTTTACTTGTAGCATGCGGTAAAAAGGCAAGACTCACCTGATCGGATTTTATACCGCAACCGTTATCGGTTATCCTGATTAAACTTGTTCCTCCGTCTTTTATCTCAACGGTTATTGCGGTTGCTTTCGCATCTATCGCATTTTCCACAAGCTCTTTTACAACAGAGGACGGTCTCTCTATGATTTCCCCGGCTGCTATTTTATCAATTGTCTCCTGATTCAATAAATGTATATCCGGCATTATTTTATCCTTTTTTGAATATCATACAGTGTGTTTAATGCATCCATAGGTGTTATGTTCGAAAGATTTATCTCCTTGAGTTCCTTTATGAGTTCCTCGTTTGGAGAAGGTTTATTATCATCGAACAGGGAGAGCTGCATCATATCATCTTCCCTTTTTTTGTTTCTCTTTTTTCTTGTAGTAACCGTCATATCGGACAATGTGTTTGAGATATCATTGTCATTTAATGTGTTTGATATTTCTCTCGCCCTGTTTAAGACGGGTCTTGGAAGACCGGCAAGCTTAGCAACCTGAATACCGTAACTTCTGTCGGCTCCTCCTTTTATGATTTTTCTTAAGAAAACAATATCCTCACCGTTTTCACTCACAGCTATACAATAATTGTTTACATTTTCAAGTTTTCCTTCAAGCTCTGTAAGTTCATGATAATGTGTTGCAAATAAGGTCTTTGCTCCGATTATATTTGGGTCGGCAATATATTCAATAACTGCCCAGGCTATGCTTAATCCGTCAAATGTGCTCGTTCCTCTTCCGATTTCATCCAAGATAAGCAAGGAGTTCTTAGTTGCATTTCTAAGTATATTAGCGACCTCTGTCATCTCAACCATAAAAGTACTCTGACCGCTTGCAAGATCATCAGACGCACCTACCCTGGTAAAAATACGATCGACGATTCCTATATCAGCCTCTGCAGCAGGTATAAAGCTACCTATTTGAGCCATCAAAACTATAAGCGCAGCCTGTCTCATATAGGTAGACTTTCCGGCCATATTTGGTCCCGTTATTATAGCAATCCTGTTCTTTTTATTGTCCAAAAGCACGTCATTTGGGATAAACATATCATTTTCAGTAACACGCTCAACTACCGGATGTCGTCCGTCTTTGATATTGATATATCCCTCGGTGTTTAGTCTCGGTCTGCAATAATGATTCTTTTCGGCGACATAGGCCAATGAACATATCGCATCCATCAAAGCCGTCGCTTTTGCAGTTCTTTGAATTCTCTCTACTTCTTTCGCAATCCTGCTTCTGATCTCAGAAAAAATCTCATACTCCATTACGACAAGCTTATCTTCTGCGCCCAGAATCATATCTTCAAGTTCTTTAAGCTCCGGAGTGATAAATCTCTCAGCGTTCGTCAGAGTCTGCTTTCTCATAAAGTAATCCGGCACAAGATTCAAAAACGAATTTGTAACTTCAAGATAGTACCCAAAGACTTTATTATATTTGATCTTAAGATTCTTGATTCCGGTTTTTTCTTTCTCCTTGAGTTCCAGGTCGGCCAGCCAGCTTTTTCCTTCTGTCTTTGATACTCTGAGTTTGTCTATCTCCGCATTGTATCCGGCTTTTAATATACCGCCGTCATGCATCTGTAACGGTGGATCATCATCTATGGATTCATTTATCAGCTCGTAGATGTCATCAAGTGTATCAAGCTCTTCATAGATTTTGTTCAACAGTTTGCTGTCGTAATCTCCTAACAGATTTTTTATCGGCTTAAGCATTTTGACGGAATCTCGGAATGCGATAAGATCCCTTGGATTCGCAGATTGATAGGATACTCTTGTCATGAGTCTCTCAAGATCATAGACAGATGAAAGATACTCTCTTATCTCATCTCTGGTTATGACGTCTGAATTTATTGTTTCAATGGCGTCCAACCTGTCCTCAATCTCGTCTTTCTCCTTTAAAGGCTGCTCGACAAAAGTTCTTAGCATTCTTGCTCCCATGGCAGTCTTTGTCTTGTCGATAACCCAGAGCAGAGAGCCTCTCTTTTGCTTTTCTCTCATAGTCTCCACAAGCTCAAGATTGCGTCTCGTAGAGCTGTCGATAATCATATATTTTCCTGTGCTGTACGGATGTATGGAAGTCATCTGTGAAAGATTTGATTTCTGAGTCTCGTACAGATATTTCATAAGTGCTCCGGAGGAACTTGTTGCAAAAGCATAATCGTTTAATCCTATGCTCTCCATGCTCATTATCTTAAAGTGCTCTTTTAAAATATTCTCAGCGGAATCCTTTGAGAAATACCAATTGTCGAGAGTCGATACAACCATACCGAGTCTGTTTTTTAAGTCATCAATATATTCTTTATGCTCAAAAAAATTGGCATTGCAGATGATTTCGGACGGCAGATATCTGTTTACTTCGTCATTGACCTTTCTAAAAGAATCCACCTCAGTGGTCTCAAAGGAACCGGTCGTGATATCAGCCACTGAGATACCGTAATTGTTCTCCTCACCGTAAATGCACATAAGATAATTGTTTTTTGTCTCATCAAGCATTTCCATATTGAGGTTTGTTCCACTTGTAACGATACGAACTACTTCTCGTTTTACCATGCCCTTGGCAAGTTTTGGATCTTCGACCTGTTCACATATTGCAACTTTATATCCTTTATCAACCAGTCGACTGATATATGTCTCAGCAGCATGAAAAGGTACCCCGCACATAGGTGCTCTCTCCTCGACGCCGCAATTTTTTCCGGTCAATGTGAGTTCCAGTTCTCTTGATACGGTCTTCGCATCCTCAAAAAACATCTCGTAAAAATCACCCAGCCGATAAAAAAGAATACAATCCTTGTTTTCTTCTTTAGTCTTAAGATAATGTTGCATCATTGGTGAATACTGTTCCAACTTTTTTACCTTCCATTTCGTAAATTACATAATTATAATGCGGGAGCATAAATCTTTGCTATTGCCTCAGCAACCTTTAGCCCGTCCATGGCAGCTGACATGATTCCGCCTGCATATCCCGCGCCTTCACCGCAAGGATAAATCCCTTTTATATTACTATTAAATGACTCATCCCTTACTATACGAACCGGAGACGAAGTTCTTGACTCCACGCCCGACAAAATTGCATCATTTCTGTCATAGTCGTGTATCTTGTGACTAAAGTCATGCATAGCTGCAACAAAACTTTCATTTATATCCTTATCAAAAAGTTCATGTAAAGGTGCAAATCTGTGTTTTCCTTTGATACATGATTCAAACTCACCATAACTCTCCGATACTTTTCTTTTTTCAAAATCTCCGAAAAGCTGTTGAGGAATACATCCTTTTCCAAGTTCGAATGCTTTTTCTTCAAGATTCCTCTGAAATGCTACACCTGCCAAAACATCATCAGTCGGAAAATCTTCCGGAGATACTGTAATTATAATGGCACTATTGGCATTTGAACTGTCTCTCCTGTAGTCGCTCATTCCATTTACAGCAATCCTACCCTCCTCGGATGAAGCATTTACTACAAAACCTCCCGGACACATACAGAAAGAATAGACTCCTCTGCCGTTTTCTGCCTGATATGTCAATTTGTAATCTGCCGGTTTCATTTTATCAGCATTTTTTTCACCGTACTGATTAAGGTTTATCATTTTTTGAGGATGTTCTACTCTGAAACCAACCGCAAAGGATTTGCGATTCATCTCAAGTCCTCTTTTCTTTATAACTTCAAAAGTATCCCTTGCGCTGTGCCCAATTGCAAGTACACACACCTCGCATGATATCTCACTGCCATCCTCGGTTTTTACGCTCAAAAGTTTACCGTCTGATATGTTAAAATCAATAATCTTTGTATCAAATAAGAATTCCCCTCCAAATGACTCAATACTTCTTCTTATGGCAGGGATAACCTCTCTCAATTTATCTGTACCTATATGTGGTTTGGAGAGATATAAAATGTCGGAAGGCGCTCCGTGCCCGGCAAAAATTTCTAAAACTTCACGGTTTCTTCCGAAGTTGTCCTTTACCATGGTATTAAGCTTGCCGTCAGAAAATGTTCCGGCTCCGCCCTCGCCGAATTGCACATTTGATTCCGGCTTCAAATCACCAGTTTTCCAATAGTTTTCTATGTCCTTAATGCGATTGTCAACCGTCTGTCCTCTTTCGATGACAATCGGATTGTAACCTGCTTTTGCAAGCTCGTAAGCGCAAAAAAGCCCTGCCGGTCCACAGCCGATAACGACAGGTCTATATTTTAGTCCGATCGTCCCCGTAACCTTAAAGTCATATTTCACAGGGGCAATTTTTTTCACATTTTTTTTCTTGTTTCTCTTCAACACTTTTTCTTCTGAAGTGACTTCGCAATATATCATATAAGAATAATAGATATCATTCTTGTCTCTGGCATCGACTGACTGCCTTCTTATCGAAAAAGAGATAAGATCTTTTTTATCTATTTTTAATGTCTTAATTATTTTTTCCTCAAGTGCGCCTTCACTGTGAGAAACGTTCAATTTTAACTGATTTATCTGTATCATATATCACCTTTACATGCAGCATTCATTCCGGCTAAATAGCCTCCCGACCATGCCCATTGAAGATTGTATCCACCGCATATTCCATCGACATCCAAAATCTCACCACAGAAGAATAAACCTTTGTGTCGTTTTGATTCCATAGTATTTAAGTCAATCTCGGAAAGCTTTATCCCTCCTGCGCAAACCTGGGCCGCATCAAAACCCGCAGTATCCGTTACTGTAACTTCAAAATTTTTGATAACATCTGCTATCTTATCTATATCCGCTTGCGAAAACTCTCCGAATTCTCTTTCACCTCTGGTACCAGAAGTCTTTAATATTACATCGGTAAGCTTATTGTTTAGCATTCCGTTAAGAACATCAGTAACAGACTCATAGCCCAATATTTTCTTTTTATCTAAAAGCTCTTTTATAAAATCCTTCCTGTTCGAAAAAGGATAAAGATCTAGTTTTACACTCACCTTTTTTTCTTCATATATCGCTTTGGAAGCATATCTGCTTACCTGAAATGTAGGAATGCCGGATATATTTGTCTTATTGAACTGCAATTCTCCGGTATCAGCACATACATACTCTCCATCGATATATAAAGTTATTCTTCCGTTGCATCTCACACCTGCGGCCTTACTTAAAAACTTATGTTTATATATAAGCGGAACCAAAGCCGGAGTGACTTCTTCAAAACGATATCCGATTCGTTTTAAAACAGGAAACAGATTCCCGTCACTCCCCATATTCGGATAAGCTTTAAGCCCGCAGGCTATAACAACGCTGTCAGCCTTATATTCTCCTTCTGGTGTTTTTATTCTTATGCAATCTCCGGGAAAAGATATATTCTCGCATCTTTCATTCAATTTTACGGAAACATTAAAATGTCTCAGCGCATTTTCAAACGCCGCCACAACCGAAGCCGCCTGATCGTTTGTAGGGTATACATATCCGTTTCTATCCTTATGGTTTATCCCCATACGATAGAAAAATGAGATTACCTCATTCTCGTTAAAAGCATCAATAACCTTATAAAATTCGTCTCCGCTGTCACTTCTGAAGCAGTTCTTTTCCATATTCAGATTTGTAAAATTGCACCTTCCGTTACCTGTTGCATACAATTTTTTTCCAACTTTATTATTGCCATCCAACAGCATAACCTTAGCGCCTTCGGACGCCGCCTTTATAGCAGCAATTATTCCGGAAGCGCCGGCGCCGATCACTATCACATCTTTTTTCATGAAAGCAAATGTATCCTCTTCAACAAACCGGCTATCGTTCTTCCCTTAGGAAATCTTACTATTTCTTCTTCTGTAAGTCCTTTCAGAAGAAGCATCAACAAGCCGTAAACTATAACAGCAACTACTATAGAAACAACAGTACATACAAAATTTATGCCTATTAACATATCGAGTGTCTTGTACAAAATAAAGGTCACAACTCCCATCACCACAGACGAAAACAATGGTATCAGATACGTCTTCTTGATTTCTATCTGATAGCCGCTGTATTTTTTCAAACTCAGTTCGTTCAAAACACACATGCAAAGTGCAAAGAAAGCATTTGCATAAATCACGGCAAATATATGTAAATTGAAACCGTACAAAAGCGCAAGCAGAAAAACAATATGTAGTACAAGCGCTATTGCAGCATTTCTCACAGGTATTTTCATTCTGTTAATTCCCTGAAGCAGGCCGTTAGAGAGCGTTGACAGAGAATAAAAAATTATAGAAACAGCTCCTGCCGCCAACATATTGGCAGCAACCTCGGAGGAATCTCCAAAAAGCAATCTCAATATCGGAGAAGCAAGAACAGCCATGCCAACCGTACAAGGAAATGCTATTATCATAACAAATCTCGTTGCTGAGAGGATCTGCCTTTTTGTATCCTCGAAATCTTCGCTCTGAAAAGATCTTGTGATACTAGGTACACAAGATGATGCCATTGCAGATGCAATAGATAGCGGTACATTTATAAGTGTTTTGTATTTTCCCGTAAATATGCCCCAGTATTCATCCACCAAATCAGTGTTATAGCCTTGTGCAATAACGACATTTTTGAAAATACCCTGATCTAGAATTGAACTGATATTATAAATAGTAGTCGACAAAAGAACTGGAATGATTGTCGCGGCGAGAACAAACAATATCTCCTTGTAAGTCTGTTCTGTGGAGTCTGTATCTTTTCTATACATTCTTTTAAATACAGGTTTGTAAATCATAAATACAAAAAGTACAAAAAGCAAACCTGCCAACGCACCGGCTCCGGTTCCCAGCGTACCGCCGGCTGCCCCGAAAGCAGCACTGTAATGCGTAGGATCGTTAAACGCCTCTCCGTATTTGGTACCGTATCTTGCCAACAGATATGCAGCAAGAACACTTACCACCGCATTAAAAATCTGTTCTATTATCTGTGAAAAAGCACTGGGCATCATTGTGCCAAGTCCCTGAAAAAAACCTCTTACAGCTCCCAATACGGCTACTATTAATAGCGTAGGCGCCAGTACCCTAAGCGCATATACTGCCATTGGTGTCTTTAAAATATCACCCGTAATATATGTTGCGCCAAAGAATACTATAAGCGCAGCAATAGATCCCGACACAAATGCGAAAGCCAAAGCGCCTTTAAATATTTTCATGGCATTTCTTCTGCTACCATTTGAAAGGCTGGCCGAGACAAGTTTCGACACGGCCAATGGTAAACTGAATGAAGAAATTAAAAGCAAGACATTGTATATCTCAAAAGCGCAGCCATAGTAACTCATTCCGATATCTCCGACTATAGAGATAAGCGGTATCCTGTATATGAGGCCTATTATTCTGCTGACTATCGAAGCTATGGCCAGGATAGATCCCTGCAATATAAAATTTGTGGATCCGTTTTTCTTGTTACTCATTATAAAATCTCTTATCTTCCTATCCCAAGTTTATCGAGAATATTCTTTTGCTTTTGCTCCATCACAGATGCCTCCTCTGGAGTCATATGATCATATCCCATAAGATGCAACATACTGTGTGTTATCAAAAAAGCATACTCCCTCATCGGTGAATGCCCATAGCATTCCGCCTGCTCATACACCTTTTCAACAGAGATAATTATATCTCCGAGCATTGCCTCACCTGTATCGGGATTAAAATTGTCATCCGAATCTTCGATTTTGTCAAAATTTCCGGCCCCAGCATATTCTATAAGAGGAAAAGACAACACGTCCGTAGGTCTGTCTATCTCTCGGAACTCTTTATTTATCTCATGAATTCTCTCATTGTTTACAAGAGTTAGACTAACCTCGGCCTCAAATGGAAAATTCTCCTCATCTAAAGCTCCGTTAACTGTGAGTTCTGCTATTTTCTTATAATCAAATTCAAAATCAACTATTACTTCTTCTTCAATATTCAGTGTCATACTCTAAGTCCTTCTTCTACCAGCGTATCTCTAATCATCAAAAACTGGTTCATGCTTATGCCCGACTCATCATAGATGCCTGTCGCAGAAAGTTCATTCAAGGTCTGATAAATAACCATGTCCTGATTCCAATTTGAAGAAAGCTTTTTCGCTCTCAGCAATTCAGCCTTTTTTAAGCACATATCGGTCATATGTATGACCGCCGACTCTTTTGACTGAGGTATGCGATTTGTTCCGTCATGTTCCTCCAAAATATTTATCACTTTTTGTGGGAAGCAGTAATCGTAAGCAAGCTTTATGCTGTTTTCAATTACAGGTTCTCCCTGCAATATACCAAGTCTGTAATAAAACCCGGCCATCCTGGTCAAATCGACATCACCGCCTATTTTTTCGATAAGTGATGCTGATATTCTAGACAGATTCCTCGCATGATTATATTCCGCCTGTGAAAAATGCTTTATATCTTTTACAAGCGAAAACTTATCATCTATATAACTGCCGTAATCAACGGTTTCATCCATTATTACCTCGTGGCTTTCCTCTTTTACTTCCCTGATTTTGTCTTTTGTAAGCACTTTTTGATTAAGCAAAAGGTATATTGAAATCAAACTCTGCGCTATAGCTACAGCAAGAATAATGATCACATACTGCCATGACGGTAAGCCCACGGTTACAACTCTTCCCATGAACCCACAAATAAATGAAGAAAAAAGAAGAACATAAAAGGATGCAGCCGGGTTGTTTCTTCCTGCTTTATTAATCGCATTTCCGCATAAAATTAGTATTCCGCCTATCATAGCCGTGTTCATATCTATACTGCCAACGAGCCCTATTGACATTCCGTAAAACAATGAGACAAGAAGTGTCAATTCAAATCTGCAGGTATCATACAATATAAAAGGGAACAAAAGCCACGGTATAGAGATTTCAGGTATGAAAGTACATATAAAATAAAGCGCTGCGGCAAAAAAAATGCTTTTCTTTATTCCCTCATAGTTATTGATATTGGCATTGTCGATAAGACTCTCGAACCTGATATTCTCAATCATCAAAAGAATCGAAACCATAGCGACGGCAACAATGACAAGATGGCAGATAATAGTCTTGTAATTATTTCCCTGAACAAATGAGGCAACTCCTGTCGCAAGTAAATTGACAGCAACTATCTCTATAAGATTCGTCTTTCTGACAACAGGCATCTTTAGATCATCCATTGGAAACAGCCTTTCTCTTAGCAGTCTTTGCAGCCTTTTTGTTCTCGTACTCATCGTATGCCTTGACAATCTCCTGCACTAACGGATGTCTTACAACATCTTTACTGGTGAGATTTGAAATGCCTATGCCCTCTATCTTATTGAGCACCTTTAAAGCTACATCAAGACCGGATTTTGTTCCGGGAGCAAGGTCTTTTTGAGTCAAGTCTCCTGTGATGACAGCCTTTGAACCGAAACCGATTCTGGTCAAAAACATTTTCATCTGAGCAGGAGTCGTATTCTGAGCCTCATCAAGTATAATGAAAGAATTGTCAAGTGTTCGGCCCCTCATATATGCCAAAGGCGCTACTTCAATAAGCCCCTTCTCCATGTTTCTCTGAAAACTCTCCGCTCCCATAATTTGATAGAGCGCATCATATAAAGGTCTAAGATAAGGATCTACTTTACTCTGTAAATCTCCGGGTAAAAATCCCAGTTTTTCTCCGGCTTCAATAGCAGGTCTCGTAAGAATAATCCTTCCGACCTCCTCATTTTTAAATGCTGTGATGGCCATTGCCATTGCAAGATATGTCTTTCCGGTACCTGCCGGACCCACACCGAAGACAATCATATTTTTCTTTATGAAGTCAACGTATTCTTTCTGCCCAAGCGTCTTTGGTTTAACAGGTTTTCCGTTTATTGTATGGCAAATAATCTCCCTGTCTATATCCGAAATAGTTATTTTTTCGGAGTCCATAACCAGCGAGATTGCATAATTTACATTTTGCTCAGTTATATCAGAACCTCTTTTGGCGAGTTCCTCAAGCTGTTTTATAACTTTTGAGGCTCGATCCGTCCCTGATGGTTCACCAATTATTTTTACATGTTCATCACGAACGACAATACTTACATGAAACGATCTTTCAATCTTTTTCATAAAAGAATCAAATTGGCCGAAAATACCGGTCATCTGATTCTGCGGAATATCCAAAACCAACTCTGTCAAACTCATATCTATAATTCCTTCTTATTTTTATCGCAAACTTAACTATAACATTTTTTATAATACAAGCATAGTCCCCTAAATGCTATTTATGATAAGGTTCATGATTGATTATTCTAAAACATCTGTAGATTTGTTCAGCCAAAATAACCCTCATCAATTGATGCGGAAATGTCATCTCCGAAAAACTCAAAAAAGAATCCGCCCTGCTCAAAACATTTTTTGAAAGTCCCAATGAACCGCCGATAATAAAACATATATGGCTTGTGCCGGAAACCATAAGTGAATCTATCTCACTTGCAAATTTGACGGAGTCCCTCTGCTTACCGCGAATCTCAAGTGCATAAACATACATATCCTGAGTGATCTTCGAAATGATTCTCTCCCCCTCCTTGTCCTTAATTAGATTTTCCTCTGTCTCACTCATCATATCAAAGGTCCGTTCATCAGCCACTTCACATATATTAACCTTTGTATATCTCAACAATCTCTTTGTATATTCATTAACAGCTTCTGTATAAAATTTTTCCTTTATTTTCCCAACGCATATAATAGTGATTTTCATAGGATGTATTATATCACAAAAGAATGCTTTTTTTGACTTATAAGATATGCTATAATCAGGTCACTAAAGTTCTAAAGAACATAAAGAGGTGCAAACAAATGAATAAATTAGAGGCCAGAATTCTTGAAGACGGAGTTGCCGAAAGTGCCAATATTTTAAAAGTTGACAGTTTCATAAACCACCAGGTCGATCCGAAACTCATGAGCGAAATCGGTGAGGAATTCGCAAATCACTTTAAGGATTATGGGATTACAAAAGTAGTTACTATTGAGAGTTCAGGTATAGCTCCTGCTCTTATGACTGCCGAAAAGCTCGGAGTTCCGCTTGTTATATTAAAAAAACAGCCATCAAAGATTCTTAATCAGAACCTTCTGCAGACTGAAGTTACTTCTTTTACAAAAGGAAACAGCTACGAGCTTACATTAAATGGGAAATATGTAACCGAAGACGATCACGTACTTATACTTGACGACTTCCTTGCCGACGGAGAAGCTGCTACAGGTGCCATAAGACTTGTAAGAATGGCTCATGCTACAGTAGCCGCAATTGCTATTCTCATCGAGAAATCTTTCCAGCCGGGAAGAGGCAAGCTCAATGAACAGGGCTTTGAAGTATACTCTCTCGCAAGAGTAAAGGAGCTAAGTGAAGGTGTAATAAAATTTATAGAAGAATAGTTTTTTTAAAAACAAAAAGAAATTCCTGTTAAAAGCAGGAATTTCTTTATTTTACGGCTTTTTTTAAACAAAATATCTTTACTTAATACACAAATTATATATAATTAAAACTATCAATGTTAGGAAATAAGTCCTACATTATTCTATGCAAAGGGGATGCAAATGAGTAAAAAAATTAAACAAAAAAAAGGAACAATCAAACAGGCATTAAACAATTTTTCAGGATTTACAATCAGAATGTTTTTGGGTATGGCTGTTTTGATAGGTGTATTTATTGGAATTATCGCCATCAATTTCTTAAACTTCTACAATGTGCAGTTCGTCACTGAAAAATATCAGATGGAAATTAGAAAAGATGTACAGACAATAAATAAACGTCTACTTTTCGCGCTCGCATCAAATGACGAATCCGTAACCGCAGCTCAGTCCGAAGACCTTGTCGAAAGATTTGAAAAAATAAGCGGATACTTCTCCACTATCTCGAATAACCTTAATAATGATACTCTCGGAGAAGAATTGAATACGAACTGGCAGGCATTTTCAGATGCTTCATTTGAGATGCTTGACCTAATAAACTCAGGCGATACTGCCGGTGCACTGGACTATTACAACAACAAATTAAATGATGTGTCCGAGACGCTTGCCGATTCACTTGATGAAACCGGCAATCTAGCAGAGGCAGCAGCTTACAACAAATATGTGACCATTATGGTTATCATGGTCATCGCAATAATTGCCCTAGTAGTATCTCTTATCATTATAATTATTATAAACAGGAAAACCAGCAAGGCACTCATTAATGATATTGAAGACGACCTTACATTGCTTGTTGATGCTACATCAGAGATTGCAAAAGGTAATGTTCATGTTGAGATCAATTACGATGTCGACAATGAGATTGGTAAGGTTGCATCTCAGCTCAGAAAAGCCGTAAATTCACTCGTTATGTACATAGACAAAATCAATGAAGTTATGTCTACAATGGCAGATGGCAACTTCAACATTGAATTTGAAAACGAGTTTGAAGGTGATTTCAAAGATATTCAGAATGCTATTGAAAGTTTCTCAATGAAGATATCCGATTCAATGAATGAGATCATGGAAGTATCCGGAATGGTTTCATCCGGTGCTACACAGCTCGCTGATGCAGGTCAGAATCTCGCAGATACAGTATCTGACCAGGCAAATATAGTTGAGGATCTCTCAGAGACAGTAAATACTATAACAGATGAAATATCCGAAAACTCAACCGACGCAGAAAACATTTCTAAGGAAGTCGAAGAAATTGTGACAGGTATTATCCAGGGAAATCAGAAGATGCAGGAAGTTGTGGATGCAATGAACAACATTTCCAATTCTTCACAGGAAATATCAAAAATCATAGATACCATCAATTCTATTGCCGACCAGACCAATCTTCTCTCGCTCAATGCAAGTATTGAGGCAGCTCGTGCAGGAGAAGCCGGAAAAGGATTCGCAGTCGTTGCAACAGAGGTATCGCAGCTTGCGGGACAGACTGTACAGGCCTCACAGAATACTGCAGAACTTATAAATACTTCATTAAGAAGTGTAGCTGAAGGAATAACAGTTGCAAATGAGACTGCCGAGGAACTCAACGGAATGGTTTCTCAGGTTCAGGGCATTGCCGATAAAGTTAAATCCATTGCAGGTGCTTCAACCGTGCAGGCTAAATCCGTTAAGGATATGTCTTTAAATATTGGTCAGATATCTTCCGTAGGTCAAACAAATGCTGCAACTTCACAGGAGTCATTGGCATTGAGCTACGAGATGAGCGAACATGCAAGATCGCTTAAAGAAATGGTAGATAAATTCGAATTAAAGCAGTAATTATCTGTAATATTCCAAAAACATAAGGGTACATATCAATTTGATATGTACCCTTTTTTACATTAATTCTTTATCCTATTTTACACTTCGGTTATCACTGAGCAACATTCTTCGTGTAATAATAAGTGGTGACAGGTGTCGTTGTACCGTCAGGTTTCATTCCTACACAAGAAAGCACGCTAGCTCCATCCGGAATCTGAAGCGGTGTTACATACTGACTTGACAGTTCATTTGGAGTCGAACCGTCCCATGTATAAAATATTACAAAACCGCTCTCACATGTCAGCGTAATCTCCCCTCCGTCCGGATAATCTCCCGACGGAAGTGAAGCGGATGGCCCTACAAGTTCTTTTAAAACAACTTCAAACTCCGCTTCGGCCACATCACTGCATACTCCCTTCGAATTCATTGCAATCGCTTTTACAATTGTATGTCCCTCATCTATCGTGATTGTATCGTCGTAAAGATAACCATTCACGGAAGGATCAGAACCATCCAATGTGTAAAATACCGTGCAATCATTCATTGCATTGATAGACAGCTCAAAACTCTCACTGAAGTTTCCACCGTTACTACTGAAGATAGGTTTCGGCACAAGATATTCAGTAAAAAGATACAGCAAGTTTTTGTCATCCAGGCTGTTGCAAAGATCTATAATCTTATCATACTCTTCATTATCGTCATAATAATTGATAAGCATTTTGTATATTATTGTTTTATCCTCGATGGTATCCAGTGCTTGATTCAAATAATCGATATAAGAAGCTTCATCTCCGGTAGCCAAATAAAGCTCAGCCAACGCGATCAATGCATCAGAATCATTTTCTTTTATCTCAAGCGCTCTGTTATAATAATCAAATGCATCATCATATTCTTTTGCATCCTGACTAGCCTGTCCCATCTCCATCTGGTAATCATATGAATTGTAATTTCTGTTTTCGGTTACACTATTCACAATAAAACAGGTAATAACGGTTATTACGGACAAAAAAAGCGCAACAAAAAGAATTACAAGCTTCACCTTCATTGTAAAAAAGCCAACCGTCTGTCTCAATTCATCCTTATCTGCAATAAGATCATCAGAAACATTCTTTTTAATATCCGGATTGTAAACGGGTTTGATTTCTCCCGTCTCCTGGCCTGAAACATAGCTCAACAATTTATCGTCAAGTTCGTTGTAATCCGGTATAAATCTGGCTTCCTTGCCACAGAAACTGCAATATACTTTTCCCTCTTCAATTTCGTTTCCGCAATATTGGCACTTCATAATAAACTACCTTTTACTAACCGCTAATCTCTTCAAATTCTTCCATAGTCATAAGAATCTTACGAGGCTTTGTTCCCTCTTCGGGTCCGACAACACCTGCATCTGCAAGCTGATCCATTATTCTCGCAGCCCTGTTAAATCCAACCTTAAACTTTCTTTGAATAACGCCTATTGAGCCTTTTTCATTCTCGATAAGGAATCTTCCTACTTCATTGAACAAAACATCTCTGTCATTGTCGTCAGCAGTGGATAATGATCCCATAACAGCCATATTTTGAGCATTGTTTACGGAAGTTTCGATATTTGAGTCATAACTTGCATTTCCATTGTTTTTAGTCAAGAAATCAACTACATCGGACACTTCCTTGTCAGATACAAATGCGCCCTGTACACGAAGCGGTTTCTGAAGATTCTGTGGAAAATACAACATATCTCCTTTTCCGAGAAGTTTTTCGGCACCATTCATATCAAGTATAGTTCTTGAATCAACTCCGCTAGTCACCGCAAAAGCTACTCTTGAAGGCATATTAGCCTTGATAAGACCTGTAATAACATTTACCGATGGTCTCTGTGTTGCGATTACAAGGTGAATTCCGGCAGCTCTGGCAAGCTGTGCCAAACGGCAGATTGCGGATTCGACATCACCGGGAGCAACCATCATAAGATCTGCCAACTCATCTACAATGACAACAATCTGCGGCATTTTCTCAGGTCTGGTCTCCTCAGGAATGTCCTTAGGAAGCGAATCAACTTTCTCGTTGAAGCCCTTCATATCCCTTACACCGTACTCTGAGAACATGCGATATCTTCTGTCCATCTCCGCCACAGCCCAATTCAAGGCTCCTGCAGCTTTCTTAGGCTCTGTGACAACCGGTATGAGCAAATGAGGTATTCCATTATATACGCTGAGCTCAACTACCTTAGGATCGATCATAATAAGTTTTACCTCATTCGGTTTTGCTTTATATAAAATACTCATAATAATTGTATTTATACATACCGACTTACCGGAACCGGTTGCTCCAGCAATAAGTACGTGAGGCATCTTTGCAATGTCCGCAAATACAATTTTTCCGGCTATATCACGTCCCGCAGCAAAAGCTATCTTACTGTCAATCTTCGAAAACTCTTCAGAATCAATAAGTTCTCTCAAGCTTACACTCTCGGTTTCTTTATTAGGAACCTCTATTCCGATGGCTGATTTACCCGGAATAGGAGCCTCTATTCTTATATCAGCCGCCGCAAGATTCAGTTTTATATCATCTTGAAGATTGAGTATCTTGCTTACCTTTGTACCCATGCTTGGAGTGATCTCAAATCTGGTTACAGCAGGTCCTTTGCTGTAATTTGTTACCTTGGCATCAACGCCAAAATTGATGAGAGTCTTCTGAAGCTTATCGGCAGTCTCATTCAATGTCTTGACAGCATCAGTCTTCTTGCCTCCTGCCGGCGGTTTGAGCAATGTTACCGGAGGATATTTGTAATTTGCATAATCCTCTACATCTTTTTTGACCTCAACCTCCTCAGGTTCCTCTTTTATCTTCTGTTTAACCGAAGTTACAGGAGTTTCTTCATTAACCGACTTAGACGTTTTTGGTGCATAATCCTCCTCGGTTACTTCTCCATATGTTATTTCCGTCTGTGACACTTCTTCCTGCGGTATTTCTGTCTGAGGCATGTCATCATAGCTGTCAGATATATCTTCGGAATCGAATGTATTGTTATTCACGTTACTGTCAGAACCTGTATATTCCATATATGAATAATCTTCTATTCTGATTTTCTCAATTCCGGTCTCATCAAACTCAGGTGGAATCACATCTTCATTATATTTCAAATTCTCATTATTGCCGTATGTCTCATTAAAATCTGGTGTATCATTATTGATCGTATCACTGAACTTGAAAGTTTCTTCTTGCTGATTTACAGTTTCGAAAGTAGGTTCTTCTGTTACAGTCGATTCTTCGTACTGCAATTCATGAACTTCCATAATGGGTTCATTTGCATTTTCACTCCCACCGACAATTGTATCAAGAGTCACGCCCTCCGCTGTCATCTCCATACGTTTTTTCTTCTTTTCTTCCTTTTCGGCCATTCTTCTGGCGCGATTTTCCTCTTGAATCTCTCGAAGCGCTTCTCTCTCGTCACTTCTTCTTACGTGAGAATCATGAACAAGAGTCCCGCTATCTTTCAAAAATGCAAAAAGAGATTTTTCCGATATAAAGATAAAGCAAACAATTATTCCGATTATGTCAATGATAAAAGATCCCAAAATTCCTATTGCAGGCACCAGAAAACAAGCTGTCATTCCTCCAAGGAATCCACCACCGATATGATTTGCACTACTATAAGAAAAAGACTCCACCGGTCCCGTAACCCCGGATGGATCTGAGACAACAGATATAAGTTCGCAGAACAATTCCAAAAAAAGCACCATGACAACAGACAAAGCTGCTTTAATCTTTGCTGTGGTAATACCTATATTTGATAATACAAAAAGAATCAATAAGAAAATATAGACAGGTGCAACATAAGCCAAAAGTCCGAATATTCCAAACTGAATGTTGCTCAATGCTTTAAGAAGCGGGCCTCCTATATTCATATTGCTGATAAAAAGAAGAATACAGATTCCCAGAGTTACAAGAATAGTTGCCTCCTGCTTTCTCTTAGCAGCTTCAAGTATCTCTGATTTTGTTCTTCTTGTTGATTTACGTTTACTTCCGGAAGATGACTTTCTTGTACTGCCCGATGCAGAACTCTTTCTTCTTCCGGTTGACTTTGTGGACTGAGCCATCTAATCCTCCCCAACCTACATTGTGAAGTAGCAATAAATTGAAGCCACTCCGACAACAAAACAATATAATGAAAAGAAAATAAATTTCTTCTTTTTAACAATATAAAGCATAGCCTTAATTGCTATATAACCTACAACGGCCGAAACGACGGTACCAATCAAAAGAATATGCATATCAGTATTTGACGATTCCGCCACCTCACCCAAATCTTTCAATTTTAAAAGCGCTGCACCGAGCACAGCCGGAACAGACATAATAAATGAATATTTTACGGCAAACGATCTTTCAAAACCGCTCATAACACAGGCGGCTATCGTTGTTCCTGACCTTGAAATACCGGGCATTGTTGCTATTCCCTGTGCGATTCCGATCATAAACGCATTCGAGTAAGTGACATTTCCCGGTTTTTTTTCACCATCCGGAATAAAATCCGAAATCAAAAGCAAAATAGATGTAATAATCAGACAAATACCGGGAATAAGCAATACTCCCTCAGCCTTTTCAACCATATCTTTTCCGACAATACCTATTATTCCGGTAGGTATAGTTGAAACTATAACGAGCATAACAAATTTTCTGTATTGAGTTCTTACAACACGATTGTAAGGAGTGTCGCTGCCCTTTATAAGGTTTGCGAAAAATGTAAAGATATTCGTCAAAAATTCGATAAACATCTTAATGGCTTCCAATATCAGTTTGTTGATATCTCTGAAATAGACTGCGTATATGGCTATCAAAGTGCCGAGATGTAAAAGAACCGTATATACGGAACCCACCTCAGTATCTATACCGAATGCAATTCGAAACAGAGCCAGATGTCCTGAACTTGATACCGGTAAAAACTCGGTCAATCCCTGAATAAGACCCATAATAATAGCTTGAATCAAAGACATAGCTTTCCCCTTTTTATCCAAATATATAGGTAAGGGCATTCACCCTTACCTATATCAAATCTTAACATTAATAACCAAGAAGATAGTTATACAATTCCTCATATTTTCCGCGGGATGCAGTCCATGAATAATCGGACTTCATTCCTCGCTCCATCATCTGATTCCACTGTCTCTTTCTATCAAAGAAAATATGTTTTGCGTAATTAATAACATATAACATATCATCTGCATTGTAATTTGTGAAAGAGAAACCTGTTCCGGTATTTTCATACTCATTATAAGGAATGACAGTATCTTTAAGACCACCTGTCTCTCTGACAATAGGAACCGTTCCATATCTGTATGATATCAACTGAGTAAGCCCGCAAGGTTCAAACAGCGACGGCATCAAAAACGCATCCGCAGCAGCGTAAAGCTTGTGAGCCAAATCGTCGGAGTAACATATATTAGCTGATACTCTTGTCGGATACTTCCATGCATAATGACGCATAAGATTCTCATAATATGGATCACCTGTTCCGATGACAACAAACTGCGTGAAATCATCTGTCAATGAATCCATCACATAATTGATAAGATTGAGACCTTTCTGATCCGTAAGTCTGGATATGAGTCCTATGACAAACTTCTTCTTTTCGACATCAAGTCCAAGCATCTCCTGCAGTTTGGTCTTATTTAAAGCCTTTTTCTTTCTGAAGTTATCCACATTGTAATTTGTAAATATGCTCTTATCTGTATCCGGATTGTAAACCTTATAATCGATTCCGTTTACAATTCCTTTCATATCGAAATGTCTTGCTCCAAGCAATCCCTCAAGGCCTTCACCATACTCCGGTGTCTGAATCTCATTTGCATAATTCTCACTGACTGTAGTGATGTAATCAGCATAGACAAGACCACCCTTCAACATATTTGCATCTTTTTTAAACTCGAGCTTATCAGGAGCAAAAAGATCACTTCTGAATCCTGTAAATCCCTGAACAGTCTTTACATCCCACACTCCCTGGAATCTGAGATTGTGGATAGTCATCATTGTCTTGATTCCCCAATAGAAGGAATCGGCGGCAAATTCGTTCTTGAGATAAACCGGTATAAATCCGGTCTGCCAATCATGGCAATGAATAAGTTCCGGTCTGAAATTGATATGTTTTAAAACTGACAGAACCGCTTTGTCAAAGAAAGTGAATCTCTCGATATCCCACAAAAGATCACCATATGGTTCGGTGACATTAAAGTATTCCTGGTTGTCTATAAAATAATAGGTTATTCCGTCGAGTTCATAGCTGAACACTCCGACATACTTGTTTCGTATGTAAGGTCCGGCGGTCATATAGAAATTTGTAATGTATTTAAAATTATTTCGATACTTTTCAGGTATGCAGGTATACAAAGGTAAGATAACCCTTATATCCCACTCATTCTTGTCGAATTCCTTTGGCAAAGCACCACATACATCAGCAAGTCCGCCGGTTTTTATGAATGGTACACATTCAGATGCAGCAAACAAAATACTTTTCATATATGACCTCCTTAAATAACCTGATATAGTTTAATTATTCATCCCAGTTATGGAAAACTTCCTGAACATCATCATCTTCATCAAGAAGATCGAGAATTCTAGTAATATTTGTAATATCCTCATCGGATGACAAACTCACATAGTTCTGAGGAAGCATGGTTACCTCTGCGTCGGCCATAGTAATTCCTTCAGCCTCAAGTCCTTCTCTTACAGCGGAAAAAGCTTCCGGAGTAGTCAAAATCTCGTAGCTGTCTTCCTCCTCATTGAAATCGTCTGCTCCCGCATCGAGTGCGAGCATCATGAGATCATCCGCATCGAGTTTACAATCTTCCTTCGCTACTATAATCTGACCTTTTTCGTCAAACATATATGATACGCATCCCTGAGTTCCTATATTTCCGTGTCCTTTTGTAAAACAGTTTCTTACATTGGCTGCAGTTCTGTTTTTATTGTCGGTAAGTGCTTTTACAATTATAGCTGTTCCGGATGGTCCGTATCCCTCATAGGTTACAGACTCGTAATTTACGCTGTTTGCATCTCCGGCAGCCTTCTTGATACCTCTATCGATGGTATCGTTCGGCATGTTGTTTGATTTTGCTTTAGCAATAACATCTCTAAGTTTGCTGTTGTTTGCAGGATCCGGTCCGCCCTCTTTAACGGCGATGGCTATCTCTCTTCCGATTATGGTAAAAATCTTTCCCTTCGCTGCGTCATTCTTCTCTTTCTTATGCTTAATGTTTGCAAATTTAGAATGTCCTGACATATAATAAATCCTCTTTTCTATTTAAATATTCTCTTTATTTTATCATTATTTCAAATTAGTGACAAGTTTTATAAGCATACGGCAATGCCTTAGATATATCGGATGCAATAAGTGTTTCGCAAGTATTATTCTCAAGCGCTTTTTTTGCGGCAACAGCGTGTAAATATGCTCCTGCCACCGCGGAATCAAACAGTTTTACATCTTTTTGAGCTGCAATACCTGCAATTATTCCGGCCAGTACATCACCTGCACCTCCCGTGCTCATACCATTATTTCCCTCTGTAATGATGAATGTATCACCTGTCGAATCGACCACACAGGTTCTAGAATCTTTAAGCACAACAACAACCTTATGTTTCTTTGCATATTCCAAAGCGATATTGAGTCTGTCATTTTTGATCTCTTCGATGTTTTTTTTGGTAAGTCTTGAAAACTCAAGCATATGTGGCGTAATAACGCAATTTGGGGGCAAAAGATCAAGCATCCTATCATCTTCTGCAAGAATATTAAGAGCATCAGCGTCAAGCACACATGGAATCTCTTTCTCAGATAATCTAAGCGCCTCAAAATAGTTCTTCAAAATTTTTTTTGAATGACTTGTATTGCCAAGACCACAACCACAAAGAAAACCCGTCGCCCATTTTATGTCATTCTTATAATCCGGTTCATTATTTTCATCATATATCTCAATAAGGCTCTCCGGAACGGCATTTGCAACCGCTGTCCTGTTAGATTTTTCAGTGACGGCTTTTACAAGTCCCGCACCGGTTCTGTACGCCGCCTCAACAGACAAAATACAAGCGCCTGCAATCTCTCTTGAACCGCAAAATGCTAGTACATGTCCATATGTTCCTTTGTTTGAATCATCTTTTCGTTTTGGAAGGAATAAATCAATATCGTTATTTTCTGGAAGAGCGATAAATCTTTCGGTTATACCAAAAACATCATTCAATCCTATTTTTTTAAGTACAATCTCTCCGGCATTATCATAACCCGGATATAGATACAAGCCAACTTTCTCAATACCTAGTGTCACTGTCTTATCAGCTTTTACACTCACACCTTTTGTCGCTCCGTTGTCAGAATCTGTACCTGAAGGAATATCAACCGAAAATACATATTTCTTCGAATCATTAATTTTGTCTATAACGGTTTTGAAATCGCCTCCGACATCTCTTGTAAGTCCGATTCCAAAAATTGCATCCACAACAAAATCTTTTGATTCCAAATCAGCCTCGTTCCAATTTACAAATTCCATGTTCAAATTTTGGGCAGTTATAATCTGCCTCATACATTCATATGTGACCTTATTTTTCGCACCGACCATACTGATTGATACATCATAACCGTCGGCATACAAAAGTCTTGCAATTGCAACACCGTCCCCACCATTGTTTCCGTACCCGCAAAATACATGGACAGAAGCTTCGCTGTCAAAAACCTTCTCTATCTCACCAACTACACTTTGAGCCGCAACTTCCATAAGGGCCAGAGAGCTTATTCCCATATTGTCTATCCACATTTTTTCGATTGCCTTCATCTCTGAAGCCGTAACCAGTTTTCTCATAAAAACCTCCGAATGAAAAAATAAAAGCAGGGGATCACTCCTCTGCTTTTTCCTTATTTTCCTTTACATCAAGAGCAATATCCATGTTATCTGTATCAAACACATCCATAATATCCGCACCCAGAATATCGTGCATATATGAATACATCTCACGATTGATAATCTCTCTGTTTTGTTTTTTTATTATATTCTTTTTGAGGTCTATTCTGACCTGTGTGATCCACTCTGCTATCTCCTTGATAACGGTGGAATTATCTCTCAAAGAATTATAACAATATTCCATAGTATCAAGCATAAGAGAAAAATTTACAGATTGAATCGTTCGCGGAAGTTCAAGCAACTCATCCTCGTCTTCCTCGATCTTTTCATTTGTCTCCTCAATGAGCCTTTTGCTCTCCTCGAGTTTTTTCTCGGAAAGCTGTCCTTCCTCTGAGGACTCGGTTCCTTCCATATTGTCTACAATATTGCCCATCAGCTTACCTTTGAGTTTTTTAAGTTCCTTTACTTCCTGATTGAGTTTTCCTTGCTTCGCAAGAAGTTCCGTAAGCTCAGTCTCTTTTGTGACAACATTTTCGGGTTTACCGCCCAAAGCAAACAATCTGTGCCATTTTTGGTCAATAACCAAAATAGGAATATTTTTTCCTTCCAGAGCACTTTTAAAATCTTTCTCAGCCATACCTTACGCCTTATCTTGTCTGATAATATTGTATGATAATCTCATTAGGCTTTCGGACAAATGTACATTCTCAACAATAAGACTGTTGTCCTCGTTCTCGATATCTACATTTGCAAAATTCCAAAAAGCTTTAACACCGAGTTCTATAAGTTTTGATGAGGATTCAACCGCCGCATTTTTAGGCAATGTGAGAGCGGCTATATCCACTTTGTTGTTTTTTACAAACTCTTCAAGTTCGTTATAATCGTGAATCTCAATTCCTCTGATTGATTTTCCGATCAGATCGGGATTCACATCAAACAATGCTATAATGTTGAATCCGACTCTCTCGAAATTCACATAATTCGCAATTGCCTGTCCAACATTACCCGCACCGATAATGATTATATTATGAACAATGTTAAGTCCCAAAATTTTACCGATTTCTTCATAAAGATATTTTACATTATATCCATATCCCTGCTGACCAAAGCCGCCGAAATTGTTCAGATCCTGTCTGATCTGCGATGCCGTAACATGCATCATAACGCTCAAGTCATATGAAGATATACGCTCTACTCCCTTGTCAATAAGATCACCAAGATATCTGTAATATCGTGGCATACGTCTTATGACCGCCTGCGAAATTTCCTTATCCAACTTTTATATCTCCTCGTAATTTGAAACCTGTATTGATTCATATAAGACATCAAATCATATGAATCTTTCCAAAAATTTATTATAGAAAAATGTTAAAGATATGTCAATGTGGTATCCCACTCCTCGTACAGCAGAGAAAGTTTCTCATCTATCTCGCTTATCTTAAGTGAAATCTCATTTAATTTTGCTGAGTTTGCCGCAATCTCGGGATTCATCATCTCCTCCTCCAGTTCACTCTTCTCACTCTCAAATCTGTAAATGTCTTCTTCAAGCTGCTTTGCCTTACTCTCTAGTTTTTTGATTCTGGCTTTGTCTTCCTTCTGTTTTTGATAGCTAAGTCGTGCATCATCTTTCGAAGTGTCCTGAGTGACTTCTCCTTTTGCCTTTCCCAATTCTATGCTGTCGCTTACAAGATTGTTTTGAATATCTCTCTTTTCAAGGTAATAATCATAGTTTCCGATATAATTTATAACCTGGTGCTTGGTGAGATCCATCACCCTTCCGGCGGTTTTATTTACAAAATACCTGTCGTGACTGACATACAAAACCGTTCCGGTATAACTGTTTATGGCATCCTCAAGTATCTCCTTGGAAGTTATATCCAAATGGTTTGTAGGCTCATCCAAAATCAGAAAATTTGCTTTTGAAAGCATAAGTTTTGCCAATGAAAGTCTGCCTCTCTCACCACCACTCAAATCGGATACGCGCTTAAAAACATCATCATCGGTGAATAAGAAAGCTGCTAGAACATTTCTGATCTTGGTATTGTTCATATCCGGATGTTCATCCGAGATTTCCTCAAACAATGTTTTTTCCATATGGAGAACCTGATGCTCCTGATCGTAATATCCGATCTCGACATTTGTTCCGAGTTTTATCTGTCCGTCATCCGCGCTCTCAAGTCCGTTGATGATTTTTAAAATGGTTGTCTTTCCGGTTCCGTTCTCACCTATAAGAGCAACCTTGTCGCCTCTTTTGATTTCAAAGCCAACATTCTCAAAAAGCCTGTTTTCTCCAAATGCTTTACTCAAATTCCGAACGGAAAGAACATCATTTCCGCTGATGCAAGACGGTTCTAGTTTGATCTTAATCTCCGTGTTATCTTCTACCGGTTTATCAAGCCGTTCGATTTTGTCTAACATCTTCTCTCTCGACTCTGCTCGCTTTATTGATTTTTCCCGGATGAAGGACTTGAGTTTTTCGATAACTGCTTCCTCATGTTCAATCACTTTCTGCTGGTTAAGGTAGGCCTTCATCTCACTTTTTCTGACCATAGCCTTCTTTTGTGCATAATCGCTGTAATTGCCTGAGTAAGAGTATACTTTATGCTGAAAAACCTCGATAACCTTGCTCACAACTTTATCAAGGAAATATCTGTCATGGCTAACCAAAAGAACAGCCCCTTTGTAGTTGTAGAGATAGTTCTCAAGCCATGCGATCGATGATATGTCAAGATGGTTTGTAGGCTCATCGAGAATCAAAAGATTCGGATTCAAAGCCAATAGTCTTGCCAGGTTCACCCTGGTTTTCTGTCCTCCCGAAAGATTGCTCACCTTCTTGTCAAAATCATCCTCATCAAAACCCAGTCCCTTTAATACGCCGCTTACTTCGCTTCTGTAGGTGTTCCCTCCACAAGCATCAAATGTATCTGCAAGCTTGTGATATCTGTTTAAGAATTCTTCCATGTCACTCTCAGGGACATGCTTCATCTCTTCTTCCATATCTCTAAGTTCAGATTCCATTTTAATGACATCTTCTCTTGCTTTTAAAACCTCATCATAAACAGAGAGGTCTGTATCAACCTCTCTGTTCTGTGCAAGATATCCGACTTTTACATTTTTTGCCAGCGTAACTTCTCCGGTATCAGATGTGAGCTCTCCGGTTATCATTTTTAACAGTGTACTTTTTCCCGCACCATTTATACCGACTATTGCTGCTTTTTCATTATCCTCAATATGAAATGAAGCATCTTTTATAATTTGATCTGCCACAAATGTCTTTGACAGATTATTTACGGATAGGATCATAATAACTTCTCTAAATTACTTCTTATTGCTTTGATAAATCCCTCACTATTTACCACATTAGGATTCTCAAGTGTCGTGATGAGGGCGAGATCTTTTGTCATTGTTCCTCCCTCAATAGTATCTATGCAGGCTTTTTCAAGCTTATCTGCAAACTGCATAAGTTCAGTATTCTTGTCAAGCTCCCCTCTTTTTCTGAGAGCTCCTGTCCATGCAAATATTGTTGCTACAGAGTTTGTGGATGTCTCCTCGCCCTTCAAATGCTTGTAATAATGTCTCTGAACAGTGCCGTGGGCAGCTTCATACTCATAGTATCCTTCAGGTGATACAAGCACGCTTGTCATCATTGCGAGTGAACCGAATGCTGAGCTTACCATATCACTCATGACATCTCCGTCATAGTTCTTACAAGCCCAGATAAAACCGCCTTCGGACTTCATTATTCTTGCAACCGCATCATCTATAAGTGTGTAAAAATACTCAAGTCCTGCCTCATCAAATTTTGCTTTGTATTCCTTGTCAAAAATCTCCTGGAAAATATCTTTAAAGGTATGATCGTACTTCTTTGAGATAGTATCTTTTGATGCAAACCAGAGATCCTGATGAAGATCGAGTGCATAATTGAAACAACTTCTTGCAAAACTCTCTATTGAAGCATTGATATTGTGCTGTCCCTGAACAACTCCGGCAGATTTAAAATCGTGAACTAAAACTCTCTCTTCTGTTCCGTCCGGTTTTGTGTATACAAGCTCAACTTTTCCGGGACCAGGAATCTTCATTTCAGACGCCTTGTAAACATCTCCATATGCATGTCTTGCGATTGTAAAAGGCTTTTTCCAGTTTTTTACACATGGCTCGATTCCCTTTACAACTATCGGTGTTCTAAAAACGGTTCCATCGAGAATAGCTCTGATTGTTCCGTTTGGGCTCTTCCACATCTCCTTAAGGTTGTACTCGGTCATTCTTGCCGCGTTCGGTGTGATGGTGGCACACTTTACGGCAACACCGTATTTCTTTGTGGCATTTGCGGAATCAACGGTAACTTTATCATCAGTCTCGTTTCTATACTCAAGTCCCAAATCGTAATATTCTGTATTTAACTCGATAAACGGATTAAGAAGTTCATCTTTTATCATCTTCCAGAGAATTCTTGTCATCTCATCTCCGTCCATCTCAACAAGCGGTGTGGTCATTTTGATTTTTGTCATAGTGTACCTCCTCAACTGCAATAAGAGCAGGGGTATAAAATGCCTCTGCTCTTATAGTTATATTTAAGCTTTAACAACGATATTTATTATTCTTCCTGGAACATAAATCTCTTTTACTACAGTACCTGTAAGCTTTGATCCAAGTGCCTCTTTTCCAGCGGCGATTGCTGCCTCTTTGTCGATGTCCTTGTTTATGCTAACAGTTGCTTTTGTCTTGCCGTTAATCTGTACGGCTATCTCTATCTCATCATCAACAAGATATTTCTCATCGAATGTAGGCCATTTTGCGGTAAATACGGACTCCTTATGTCCGAGGAGCTCCCATATTTCCTCTCCGATATGCGGAGCAAACGGTGCGAGAAGTATAGCGAGTGTCTCAAGAGTCTTCTTATCGACTCCGTCTTTTGCAGTCAACTCAACAAACTTGTTGTTGTATTCCATAAATGCCGAGATAACTGTGTTAAGACTGAAGCTCTCAAGACGTTTTGTTATATCAGATACCATACGGTTTCTGATCTTTAAGAGTTCCTCCGTCTCCTTAGCATCCTTCTCTATATTTGTATTTACCATATTCCAGAGTCTTGTAATGAATCTGTAGATACCATCCATTCCTCTGTCATCCCAGATTGAATCAAGCTCAGGCGGTCCTATGAAAAGTTCATAAAGTCTAAGTGCATCACAGCCGTAATCTCTTACGGTATCATCAGGTGAGACAATATTTCCAAGTGACTTCGACATCTTTGTAGCTGCCCCTGTCTCTTTATCTCTTCCGCAAACCATTCCCTGATTGAAGAGTTTTTTGAAAGGCTCATCAAAATCAACCACACCGATATCATTTAAGAACTTGGTGTAGAATCTTGAATAAAGGAGATGGAGAACGGCATGCTCAACACCGCCGATGTACATATCTACAGGGAGATACTTGTCAGCCTTCTCACGATTTACAAGTTCTTCATCATTTTTGCTGTCTACATAACGTAAGAAATACCACGATGATCCTGCCCACTGAGGCATGGTGTTGGTCTCTCTCTTAGCAGGCTTTCCACACTTAGGACATGTGGTATTGACCCAGTCTGTAATATCTGCAAGAGGTGACTCTCCGGTTCCGGTCGGCTGATATGATTTTACATCAGGAAGGAGAAGCGGAAGCTCTTCCTCCGGAACAGGCACATTGCCACAATCCGGACAATGTACAATAGGGATTGGTTCTCCCCAGTATCTCTGTCTTGAGAATACCCAGTCACGCAATTTATAATTTGTGGTCTTCTTACCGAATCCCATCTTTTCAATCATCTCAGGAGCTTTAAGTTTAAGTTCTCCAGACTCAAGTCCGTTCCAGTCACCAGAGTTGATCATGGTTCCCGAAGCATCTGTATATGCCTCCTCCATGTTCTCAATCTCTTTTCCGTCTTTAGCGATAACCTGGATTATCGGAAGGTTGAATTTCTTGGCAAATTCGAAGTCTCTGTCATCATGAGCAGGTACACACATTATTGCTCCTGTACCGTAATCAGCCAGTACATAATCGGAAAGCCAGATAGGAACCTTGGCACCGTTGAGTGGATTTATAGCATAACTTCCGGTGAACACACCGGTCTTTTCCTTGTCCTGAAGTCTGTCTACCGAAGATTTTAATGATGCCTGATAGATATAATCTTCCACAGCTGCTCTTGTATCATCGTTTGCAAGTGATTTTGCAAGTTCATGCTCAGGAGCAAGCACCATGAATGTCGCACCATAAAGCGTATCAGGTCTTGTCGTATATACAGTTATGGATTCGTCTTTTCCGTCAATCTTGAAATTGACTTCAGCACCGTGGCTCTTTCCGATCCAGTCCGTCTGCATCTTCTTAACCTTCTCAGGCCAGTCTAGTTTATCAAGATCGTCGAGAAGTCTGTCTGCATAAGCTGTTATCTTGAGCATCCACTGTTTGAGATTCTTCTTTGTGACATCGGAACCGCAACGCTCACATTTTCCGTTTACAACTTCCTCATTTGCAAGACCTGTTTTACAAGAAGGACACCAGTTGATAGGCATCTCTTTCTCATATGCAAGTCCTTTCTTAAACATCTGAACAAAAATCCACTGTGTCCATTTGTAGAATTTAGGATCTGTGGTATTTACCTCCATGTCCCAATCATATACAGCGGAAATTTCTTTTATCTGTCTCTTGATGTTAGCTACATTCTCGGCAGTTGATTTTGCCGGATGTACACCCATCTTTATTGCATAATTCTCGGCAGGAAGTCCGAAGGCATCCCATCCCATAGGATGAATTACATAATATCCGTTGAGCATTTTATATCTGCTCCATACGTCGGATATTACATATCCTCTCCAATGTCCGACATGAAGTCCGTTACCAGAAGGATACGGAAACATATCAAGGCAGTAGTATTTCTCTTTTTTGCCGTCATTTACGTTGACAGGATTCTGCTCCCATCTTTCGCGCCATTTTTTTTCAATGGCTCTGTGGTTATATGGTATTGCCATTAGGTTCTCCTCCCAATTTACCTATTAAAATCAAAACAATTCAAATTTTAACACACAGAGCCTATTTGTCAAGGTTACAGAGCATCTCTTAAATACTCATCTTTCGCTGTTTTTCTATAGATTTATCTTTTCTATCTCGCGCTCCATTTCCTCCAAAAGAGCATCCCCTGCGTTATAAATTTTGAATATATCTCTTAAAGACGTACTCTGAAATGTTGTAAATTCAACAGGCGCAACAAAATCCAGTTTTTCGGTTACGTACTGTTTGATTCTATCATCTCCCAAGAGTTCCTTCAATTTGCTGTCTGCGCTGTACATTCCCGGTATATTTTTCACATCATAGGCAATGCTATATTCTCCTGATTCAAGATGACATACGCCATCTGTATAATTTTTAAATACAGGATTGTCATCAACCTGCCCACAGAAATCAGGAAGAATGAGATCCGACGTACAGCCATACGGAACATTAACTGAGATATTCAATCTTTTGCCTTCAAGCTTCCATTTGATGGTCCACTTTCCGTATGACGAATCATAGGTCATGTCGAGTTTTTTTAGTTTCACATGCGGAAGTGGGGCAATCTTTGCTTTCTTAAATCCCGGTTCAATTACTGATATCCCGGCACATCTCTCAAATATCCACTGACATATTGCCCCATATGAATAATGATTGAGACTGTTCATACCTGTAGAAGATATAGAGCCGTCACTCTCAACGCTGTTCCATCTCTCCCATATGGTTGTAGCCCCCATATTTACTTCATAGAGCCATCCGGGATACTCTTCGTTGAAAAGCAGTGAATATGCCATATCATCATTTCCTGTATCCGATAAAACCTTGTTCAAAAATGGTGTTCCGACAAATCCGGTCTTAAGCTTTCTTCTGTTATTTTCAAGAAGTCTTATAAGCGTTGCGGTTGACCTTTCATCATCTCCCAGTCCGTTTGTTATGGACAAAATCTCTCCCGTCTGAGTCATAATCGCACATTTCCCGTTTGGAGAATAATATTCATTCAATATTTCTTTTTTTATCTTTTCGGCTAGTTCTTTATAGTTCTTCTCGTCTTCCGGGAAGCCCAAAATCTTGGCACTTTCAGATACTATAAGAGCACTCTTCATATAATAGATATCAGCGATAAAATCATCATCGGTACCACCCTTTACAGCATCCACCGCATCTGCGCCATCCAGGGCAAGCCAGTCACCAAAGTGGAATGCCCTTCTCCAGCCATGGTCATTTCCATCGACTTTTTTAATATAATTAACCCATGCCTTCATATGATCAAAATGCTCTTTTAAAATTGACTTGTCACCGGTGTAAAGATACATATTCCAAGGAATAATCGTTGTGGCATCTCCCCAGACTGCCGAGGTTCCTCCCATTGGAAAACTCTCTACAAGATCGAAGGATGGAACAACTATAGGTACCATTCCGTCAAATCTGTCCTGTTCCATCTCCATGTCATGAAGGTATTTTCTGTAAAAAGCATAAACATCGGAAAAATATAATGCCGTACCGGAAAAGACCTGCGCATCTCCTGTCCATCCCATCCTCTCATCTCTCTGAGGGCAATCAGTCGGAACGTCAATAAAGTTTCCCTTCATTCCCCATCTGCTGTTTAAGATCAGTCTGTTTATCTTTTCATTTCCTGTAGTTATCTCACCGATTGTCTCAAAATCACTGTAGAGTGCTATTCCCTTGAAATCTCCCTGTTTAAGGTTCATTGCTCCGCTTACTCTCATATAGCGGTATCCGTAGAAGGTAAATTTCGGTTTTAATACATGTTCATTTCCATCAGACACATAAATATATTCAGCCTTTGCCGAACGCAGATTGTCCCTGTAAAAACAATCATCGACAAGCACTTCACCTGCCTGTAATCTGATGACCGTTCCTTTTGGTTCATGTACCCTAAATTCAAAGATTCCCGCGATATTCTGCCCTATATCAAAGACATCTTCCCCCTTAGGAGTCTTTATGAGTTTTCCCTCGAAAACTTCATGCTCTTTTACAGGGATACTAAAACTGTCCACAGGAAATTTATTTTCATCCAAAAGGACATGCGCCTCTTCATATTCTGAATCGTTTAATGTATCATCAACTTTTTCTCCGTCGTATATGTTTGAGAAAATGATATTCGATCTTTTTACTTTCCAGCTTTCATCCGAACATATTATATCTTTGCTTCCATCCTCATAATCTATGTAAAGTTCGCAAATAAGCTTTAATGTGTCACCGTATCTGAAAGTGGACTGTGTATTGAAACCGAATCTTCCAAGATACCATCCATAACCCAGTTCAACCTTTAACTCACCTGATTCTTTAACTGTTTCACTGACATCATAGGTCTGTGCCTGAATCCACTTACTGTAATTGTTGCAATATGGTGCAAGATTGTTTTCTCCTATTTTTTTGTCATTCCAATAAGGAACGTAGAGTCCGAGTCCACAGATATAAAGTCTGGCTTTCTTCACAGGCTTTTTGATATCGATATCTTTTACAAAGACAGGATGTCTGTCTTTTGACATATCACAGGATATCCATTTTGCAATCCATTTCTCATCGATTTTTCCGGTCTCAAAATAGTTAGTTTCAGACTCGACAATTTCATCTTCAAGTTTTGCTAATACTTTCCACGAATACTCCGTTCTTGGTATAAGTCTGATGTCAATAAAAGTATCCGCATGGTCATGTATGCCAAAACCCGTCTCATAAACGGTCTCATCATCTTTTTTTACAACAATATTTGTCTTAAGCACCTCATTTGAATAAAAATCTTCTATTTGCCATGAAACATGTACTTCGTTAAGATTGATCCCCATTGGATTGTATATATGATTTGTTTTACATCTTGTAATACGCATACCCTTCTCCTTTTATCCTCTACTTTGTTATGATTTCTATAGGTACATTGAATATTTTTGCAACCTTTATCAAAATGTCTGAATAATGTCCTATACATGCCGCCATATGATGGGTTGGCCCCGCTTCAGACCATCTGTTAACAAATTCCCTTGCCCCGCAGGAAAATCTTGTTCTCATATTTGTATCTCCAAAATTGAATATCTCGCCTTCCTCATTTATACCTTCTGCAACGACAAATTTAAAATGCCCGTCCCCATCCTGTGTAATGGCAAGATAAGTAACAGGGCCTGCCGGAGGATAAAACTGAGTAAGATATCCTCCTCCGGTCTTTCCGTGAAATACCGGTACAATCTTCATTGTAGGCTTTTTCCCTGAGATATCATAATCACCGGACCCGCTGTGACCGATAATACATACATCGTCATCAAAATCTATGGAATACATCTCGGATAACTGGCCTGATCCGGCTATTGTTTTTAATATGGACATTGCCATGGCAACTTTTATATCACCCTCTACGGCACATGCCGTTCCTTGTTTTATCAGCATTGAAAACGCCGGTATTAACATACTGTCGAGTTTACCTGCGATTCCTTTTGCAAAACCATCATAATGTGAAGCCACAAATCCAAGTTTTTCTTCCTTTACCCATCTTTCAAATGCGACTACATATCTTGCCATATCCCAAACTTTTTCAACGGTTCCTCCGCCCTCTATCTCAAAGGTATCCAGGATATCTTCTGCTTTTTCTTTTATAGCTTCTTCATCTTTGATATCATCGGCAATAGCCCACATTTTTTCCCAGTCAAACTGTTTTGTATATACCCACATTCTGTGATAGAGATTCGTCTCGTCGATATAAAGATCCATCATCCCCGGATAAGGTCTACCGATCTGTGCAAGATTTGTCTCTCTGAATCTTCTCCTGACCTGGGCAGCCTTGCACCATTCGCCAATCTCCTTCTTTACAATATCATCTCCGCCTTCCGAGACTCCGGTTATGACCGCATGCCTCTTTCCGGCTCGTTCAAGATCACTGACCATCTCTCCTACTGCGCCGCAGGCATAAAGCTCACCGAGCCATTTCGGCGTATCCGTATTTTCATAATCAGCAGCTCTTTTCTTTTGTATATTTACCAGAACAACAGGAACATCGATATCCCTGACTGCCGGCAGCATATTGTAGCTTGTCGCATAAGTCAAAAGCTGTAATATGACAATATCCACATCAAAAGTTCTGAATTTTTCGCCCGCTTTGTCGGACAATTCCTTTGTAGTCACAATTCCACCGTCAACGATTTCAACTGAACCGGGAATAAGCTTTTTGAAATCCTCATATTGAGCCTCAAACTCAGGCACCAATGTCGGAAACTGTGGTAAATACGCTCCGAGTGCAATAGCAAAAACTCCCACCTTCGCTTTGGTTTCAACCAACATAGCCTAATCCTCCTTCTCGTACAAAAACTTTTCCGGCAATTTCACATTAAAATCAGCCGCCAAATCCCTGAAATTATCCGGGCTTATTGTCTGTCTTTTACCCATTCCCATGGACAAGACTTTCACAAGTATCTCCGCAGATTTCTCGGCTGTATGCATAAGTCCGAATGTTGTATCAAAATCCGGTCCTGCAGCAAACATTCCATGATGTGCCCATATTGCAAGATCGTACTTTTCCATAAGTTTACTGGTGGCCACAGCGATATCTCTCCCGCCCGGTACCATCCATTCAACCACACCAACACCGTCGGGAAATACAACAGGGCACTCTGTTGCCATCTCCCACAATTCTCTCGTAAATACCTCATCGGTCAGTGGAAGTACAAAGGTCAGCGCTATTATGTTTGTTGTATGTGCATGATATATAACTCGATACTTTCCTTCCGTGAGGTGCTTTTTGACCTCATGGTTCATAAGATGACTCGGAAGTTCGCTCGTTGGCTTGCCACCGTTTACAAATCCCGCATGTATTCTGTATTTTTCTCCATTTTCATCAATCTCAATAATTCCCAATGAATCAAAAGGATTCGATTTGACATTCATAAAATATTTTCCGCTTCCTGTCACACAGAAAAACTCTCCGGCCAGTAGCTTGACTGTCGTTCCTATTTCAAACCATTCTGAAGGGGTATTAAAATAATCCTTTGCTGCTTTCACATCCTCATCCGTCATACGATATGAAAGATTTCCACCGTTTCTCTCGTGCCAGCCAAGTTTAAAACCCTTGTCGCACATATCAATAAACCCCTTGAAAAATTCAATATCTGTCAGGCTCATTTTGGTATTACCTCCGTTATTTCAAAACTTTTTTCTATGATTTTTCTCGCCTCACAAAGAGAAGCTATATCACCTGAAGCTATCATCTGCACAATGAGATTGCCGAGCGCCGTAGCTTCTGTTGGTCCCGCATAAACCTTAAGTTTTGTCTTATCTGCGGTGATTTGATTCAATATACTGTCTCTGCTTCCGCCTCCCACGATATTTACGGAATCAAACTTTTTTCCGGTCACAGCTTCAAGATCGCAGATTGCTCTCTTATAATCTTCCGCAAGCGATTCATAAACAACATTTAGAAGTTCTCCTATGTCGGATGGACTCTTTTGTCCGGACTCTTTAAGAGCTTTTTTTATCTCCTCTGTCATGCTCTCCGGTGAAAGGAATCTGTCATCATCCGGATCAACCCTTGATCCAATGCTTTTGGCATGAGCACATTTATCTATAAGCTCCGCAAACCCCACTTCCCTGCCTTGGGATTTTGAATATTCTTTTCTTATATTTTGAATCATCCACAGGCCCATTATATTTTTTAAATATCTGTAACGGTATTCATAACCTCCCTCATTTGTAAAATTCTTATCGCGTCCCAAATCATTTGTATTTGGTTTATCATTCTCAATTCCAAGTAACGACCATGTTCCGCTGGAGATAATCACACTGTTTTCGCTCTTGACCGGCACGGATATAAATGCACTTCCCGTATCATGTGTCGCCGGAAGAACTACCTTTGTATCAAAGCCAATCTTATCTTTTATGTCTGAAGTAAAATTGCCAATAACCGTTCCGGGCGTTACAATCTCACCAAAAATATTTGTCGGTAGATTCGCTTTTTCTATCAGAGAAAAATCCCATGTTTTAGCCTCAGCATTTACAAGTCCAGTGGTAGTTGCATTTGTGTACTCGTTTGCCATCTTCCCCGTAAGAAGAAAATTCAAATAATCCGGAATCATCAAAATTCTGTAAGCATCATCAAATATTTTGGCATTTTCTTTATAGAGCGCTACCAATTGATAAATAGTATTGAATTTTTGATATTGAATTCCCGTCTTTTTATAATGCTCATCAAATGAGAGATTCCTCTCCTTCTTTAGATATAATCTTATGCCATCGGTTCTGTTATCCCTGTAGGCGACAGCATCGGTAAGTCTTTTACCCGAGTTGTCAACCAAAACAAAATCCACTGCCCAGGTATCGATTCCGATATAATCAGGCTCATATCCCAACTCTTTACATCTTTGGAGTCCTCTAAGCACATTTTCAAAAAGCAGATCAATATCCCAGCAAAGATGATTATTATTTCGAATCATCTTAGTCTCGAAACGATATATTTCCTTTGCAAAGATTCTACCTTCTTTGTATTCCCCCAAAATATGTCTTCCCGAAGATGCTCCTATATCTATCGCAAGATAATACATTTCCTCCTCCTTTTTAGCAAAAAAACAAATCACTTACTTGTAGTATAATCGCATAAATACTATAATTCCATTAGTATAAATTCACTGTTTTTTATAGAAAGTACACTGTGTGTTATGTTAAATTACAATCTTGATATTGATGAAAATAGCATATGGAAAAGGACAACTCCGACAGAGTTCACTTTAGGGCAACCCTACTATTGTACTGAAGCGGGAATCTTTTATGCCGGTACAAGTTTTAACACCCTGAGAGATTACAAGGACAGTTATCTTCTTTTTTACACTGTAAAAGGTGCAGGAATCATAGAACAAAACGGCACAAAAATAAAACTCACTGAAGGAAATGCACTTCTATTGGATTGCAGGACAATGCAGACCTACTATACCGATCCGGAGTCAAAAGAATGGGTTCATTATTGGATACATATAAACGGAAGTGGAATAATTGCATGTGAGAATCTTCTGTTCAATGACAAAAAACCGTTTTCCACTCCTGTTCATAAAACATTGATGACCGAGAAATTCAATATTGTGCTTCAACTCATCGACGATACATCCTCAACAAATGTTTTGTCTTTAAGTCTGTGCATACACGAAATGATCAATGAGTTGATGATCACAAAATCACATTCTATATCAAAAAACGAAGCTCTTATAAACGAAACCGTTTTATTTATAAAAGATCATTACAACGAAAAAATCAATACGGCCGATCTGCTAAAGCTAGCCCATATGTCAAAAACCTACTATATGCGATTGTTCAAGCAATATATGGGAACAACTCCATACAACTACAATCTTTCGCTTAGGATTACAAAAGCCAAAGAATACCTTGAGACTTCGGAAATGAGCATCCATGAGATAGCCTTGGAGACAGGTTTTAATGATGATACCACCTTCAGTACACGTTTTACCTCTATGGTCGGTATCAGCCCTCTAAAATACAGAAACAGTGCAATAACCCGAATGCAGAGATAAAAAACTCCGCTTAAAATGAATTCTCACTTTAAGCGGAGTTTGGTAACTGATTATTAATCTACATCTTTTGTAACCTTGTTTGCTCTGTTTTCAATCTCCTGTTCCTGTATATCGGAAGGTGCCTGCTCATATCTTGCAAATTCATAAGAGAATTCTCCGAGACCACCTGTCATAGACCTTAGCTGTGTTCCGTAACCATACAATTCTTTGTAAGGCACATCGGCGACTATTTCCTGCTTGCCGGTTTCAACAGGATTCATTCCGAGAACTCTTCCTCTTCTCTTATTCAAGTCACCCATTATATCACCTGTATAATTGTCAGGTACATATACTTTGAGTGAAGCTATTGGCTCAAGAAGAATCGGGCCAGCTTCCATAAATCCCTTCTTGAAAGCTCCAAGAGCTGCAGTCTTAAATGCCATCTCGGAAGAATCAACCGGATGATAAGATCCATCATAGAGATTTGCCTTTACACCGACAACAGGATATGCGGCCAAAGGACCTTTTTTAACGCCTTCCTGAACACCTTTTTCGACTGCAGGGAAGAAGTTTTTAGGTACCGCTCCTCCTACTACAGTCTGAGTGAATTCATAAGCTTCCTCAAGGTTTCCGGACGGTTCAAATGTCATCTTAACATGTCCGTACTGTCCATGTCCTCCGGACTGCTTTTTATACTTATATTCAACATCCGCAGTCTTTTTGATTGTCTCGCGGAATGCAATCTTAGGCTGTGAAAGCTCTATATCGACTTTGTATCTCTCTTTAAGTTTTGAAACGACAACATCAAGCTGCTGATTGCCGATACCGTAAATAAGTGTCTGATTCATCTCGGAATCATTTACAACCTTAAGTGTGAGATCCTCAGCGGTCATCTTAGCGAGTGCCTGGGATATCTTGTCGTCATCTCCCTTATTTACAGCCTTATATCTCATATATGTATAAGGTGTTGAAAGAGTCGTTCTGATATAAAGTATAGGGTTGTTCTTTGTCGAGAGCGAATCAGTAGTCGCCGTAACCACTAACTTTGATAGAGCTCCGATATCTCCAGCGTGAAGCTCAGGCACTTCCTCTACTTTGTTTCCTCTCATCACATAAAGCTTACCAATCTTCTCCTCAGCATCTTTATGATGATTCCAGAGAACATCATCAGTCTTTAAAACACCGGAATTAACTTTTATAAGTGAATATTTTCCGATGAAAGGATCTATTATTGTCTTAAATACATAGGCCGACTTCGGTTTTGCAAAATCATAATCTGCATTGTATCCCTCGTTTGTCTTTGCATTGATACCCATAATAGTTCTCTGATGAGGACCAGGCAAATATTTTACAATATCGGTCAAAAGGGTGTACTGCCCTCTCGAAAGAAGGTTTGAGCCCATGAGAACCGGGACAATGCTTCCCTCGGATACATTTACTCTGAGGGCCTGTCTAATCTCATTCTCAGAGAATTCTTCTCCTCCGAAGTATCTGTCCATAAACTCTTCGCTTGTCTCAGCAACCGATTCCATCAATGCTTCTCTTAAAATATCGAGATTAGCCTCGGAGTAGTCCGGCATATCCATATGTTCAACGGTTCCGTCATCTTTCCATCTCTTAGCCTGTCTCTGAAGAACATTTACATATCCCACAAACTGACCATTCTCTCTTATAGGAAGATGGAACGGTGCTATCTTTTTACCATAAAGTTCCTGCAAATCTTCAACTATCTGTCTGAAGCTTGCGTCATCTATATCCATATCCGTGACAAATATCATTCTCGGAAGTTTGTATTTCTCACAGATGTCCCATGCTTTTTTAGTTCCGGCTTCAATACCGGCCTTTCCGGAAATAACTATAATTGCCGAGTCGGCAACTGCTACAGCTTCCTCAACCTCACCTACAAAATCAAAATATCCCGGCGTATCAAGAATATTAATCTTTGTATCTCCCCAAACTATTGGGACAACAGATGTGCTAATAGAGAATTTTCTTTTGATCTCCTCTTTGTCATAGTCACTAATTGTGTTTCCGTCTTCTACTTTTCCGGTTCTTGTTGTTAATCCAGAAAGGAATGCGAAAGACTCAACCAGACTTGTCTTACCGCATCCCCCATGCCCGAGTAAGACGACATTTCGTACATTATCAGTTGTGTAAACGTTCATAGTGTTACCTCCTCCGATGATTTATGTGAATATTATACTAAAGTATGCAAAATTGCACAATAAAATTATAAAATATATACAATATTTTTCGAAAATTTAACGCAGTA
>JAILHT010000002.1 GCA_024695665.1 Lachnospiraceae bacterium | reverse complement strand
GCGAACTCCGATGGAGTGTTCGATCTCATTGAGTCCATGATCTTTGACATCTTGTCCATGCCGTCAAGTCCCGGGAACTCATAGCTGTCTGTCTGATTCAGATAACGACCGTACTCGGCATATATCTCCTCGAGTCTCTGCTTGATTGAGCTTCCGATGCTTCTGTAGTAAGCTGCCATCTCACAGATGAGCATTGAACTTACAACAGCATCTTTGTCTCTTACATAAGGTCCTGCAAGATATCCGTAGCTCTCCTCAAATCCAAAGATAAAACGATCAACCTCGCCCTTGGCCTCAAGACCAGCTATCTGATCACCAATCCACTTGAATCCGGTGAGCACGTTTTTGAGTTCCACACCGTAGTGCTCTGCAACAGCATCCGCAAGAGGTGTTGAAACGAAAGATTTTACCGCTACGGCATTCTTTGGAAGAGTTCCTTTCTCTATACGACCTGCGCATATGTAATCGAGAAGGAGAACACCCATCTCGTTTCCTGTTACAAGCTCATAGCTTCCGTCCGGACACTTCATGGCTATTCCAACTCTGTCAGCATCAGGGTCGGTGGCGAGCATAAGGTCAGCACCCGACTCTTTTGCAAGCTCAAGACCTTTTTCAAGAGCTGCATATATCTCAGGATTCGGATAGCTGCAGGTTGTGAAATATCCGTTAGGATACTCCTGCTCAGGAACGATTGTGACATCTGTGATTCCTATATCTTTTAAAACCTGAGTTACAGGTACAAGACCTGTTCCGTTTAATGGGCTGTATACAAGTTTGAGTCCTGCGGTCTTAGCGAGACCTTCTCTTACCTGGCGTGACTCGATCGCATCATAAAATGCCTTCTTGCAGTCATCCTCAACATATTTGATAAGTCCCTTGTTCACACCTTCCGCAAATGAAATCTGCTTTGTTCCGGTGAGAACATCGGTCTTTAATATCTCATCATATACGATTGCGGCCGAATCATCTGTCATCTGACATCCGTCCGGTCCGTAAACCTTGTATCCGTTGTATTTTGCCGGATTGTGGGATGCTGTAACCATGATACCGGCATTGCATTTATAATATCTTGTGGCAAATGAAAGTGCCGGAACCGGCATTAACGCATCATAGATTCTTACGTTGATTCCGTTTCCTGCAAGTACTCCCGCTGCTGTCTTTGCAAACAGATCGCTCTTGAGTCTGCTGTCGTAGCTTATGGCAACTGTCTGATTTCTGCCCTGAGTCTTAACCCAGTTTGCGAGTCCCTGTGTAGCCTGACGTACAACATAGATATTCATCCTGTTCGTACCTGCTCCAAGAACTCCTCTGAGTCCCGCTGTACCGAATTCGAGAGAAACAGCGAATCGATCCTTTATCTCATCATCATTTCCTTTAATCTTTGAAAGCTCTGTTCCCAGATCGAAATCTTCAAGATCGGCCTTAAGCCAACGTTCATATTCTGCTTTGTACATATCTTTCACTCCCTGTTTTTTATTTGAACTGAAAAATCAGTTGTTCACTTTTTGCTTAAAAAGTCTCGCCTTCTCCGGAGAACACTCCGCCGTCCTCAAACAGACTGCCCGGATCGTCAAAGTAGTAATCTAACCCACTTCCGTCTCCGTTGTAATAATCATCATAAAACTCGTTTCCAAAATAATCCTCGAGTCCGTTGTAGATATCATCGGAATTGTTGTTGATCGTCGAGAATGCCAATGAAAAAGCAAATATCCAAAATGCTATTCCGGCTATAATCGATATGATACCGAGAACGAGTCCCGCAATTCCAAAACCCTTTCCGCCATTTTTGTGTTTAGCTATATGAATAGCTCCGAATATAATCGCAAGTATGGCAGTAACAAAATTTATCATTCCCCAAAACAGCACGACCGATATGATACCGAGAACCAAAGCCGCGATCCCAAAACCGTTTCCTGCCGGTCTCTCCTGCTCATTTCCGTAGAAATCTCCGGTGTAACCACCGTCATAGCTGTAGCTTCCGCTGCTTGAGCTGCTGTCCTCGGATGAATAATCACCCGTCGAATAACTACCACTGTTTGAGTAACTGTTCTCTTCGTTTTTGAATTCGTCTTCCATCTAAAGCCTCCCCTTTCGCTGCAACAAGATAACTAACCCAAAAAAAACTAACTTGTCACTTCGTTGAACTTGCCCTCGGCGAGGTCCATTATAAACTGAAGTTCCGCACCCTCCACAGGGGCCTCACCATGCTCAACTCTGACAAGATCCTTGGTGATCTCACCTAAGATATGACTCTTTTTCTCCTTGCCGTTCTCGATTGTATAATAATGCATCTCTCCGCTCTCCGGATTGATGGTCAGATATATTCTGTGGCACCACTGACCTTTGAGCTTCGGCGTCGGCATATCAACTCTGACAAGAAGCAAAGTCGGACTGATATTCAAAGGCATAACGGAAAAATCATTCTCCGAGTAAGGACAGAGCTTCACATCCTGGAACGCCGTTCTTACAGTCTCGAAAATGAGTGACTCTCTCTCATCGCAGAGTTTGTCCATATATTCCATTCCTCCGTCGTAAAGCTGCTTCGGAATATCATGGAACTCGCTTCTCTGGACCATCATCACCTCAAACTGGTCTCTCGAAACTTTTATCTTCTTTCCGCCGTTTTTCTTTATCTCATTTATTCTTGCGGCCTGCTCATCGGTCTGTTTCTTTATTCTCTCAACGAGCGGTCTCTTTATGATCAGATTGTCTGAGAATGGATTCAATACGATTCCCTCAGGCGGTGTCTTTCCTGCTGTTGCAAAAGCAAGACAGGCCACAAAAGGCAATCCCATAAGTACATCAAACTTCGGCTCTTTAGGAACCTCTGTCTTGTGTGTATAGACAGGAAGGTACAAAACTCCCTCCTCATTTCTTAAAAAACACGGAGCAGGTCTTACATCGGCCGGCATCTTGAATGCGCCCTCCTTTGCCTTCTCCATAAGTGCCTCTTTATCCACCGTCGCCGGAAGCATTCCCGGAACTTCGACAGGTGTTCTCAAAAGCTGGTTTATGAGCGCATCGAGATTCTTCTGACTGTTCTCGTTTCTGTACTCGCCAATCAGCTCTTTAGCTTTATTTTTGCTTTCTTCGTTATTCATTTTTTCAAAAAATTCCCTTCTAAATATAATGCATTCCTTTTCCGATGGACTTTTTCCCCGGTTCTTCTTTTTTGCCTTCATTTGCGGAGAACTCCTCTGTCTGAGCCTCTCCTACCTTCTCATCCACCGTCTTGTAATAGATGTAATAGAGCAGGTTTTTAGGAGCCTTCTCTATCTGGCATCCGACGAGAAAATCATTCTCATTTTTCACTTTTCTGGCACCCTTGCACTGTGCCGTTATGCTGTAAGTCGTCCCCCTGACCTCGTCCTCGAACTTGATCTGAAATGACTGCGCAACAAGATCGACATCCTTTTTTATAGTAAATCCGATGCCGGAATTGCTGATGTCACGCATCATGACCGGATATGTCTTTCCGTAATCCGTGGTGATCTCCGCCTCAAGGAAAAGGCTTACTCTCTCATTATCCCTTCTGTTTGCCTCGACAGATTCCCTGGCAAATACAGATACAGATATCTGATAAAAAAGCGCCTCCTTGGCCTTCTTCAATTCAATAACTACATTTTTCCAAACAACACGGTCTTTTCCGCCGTCAATAAATGCATAGAAATTGAACTGTGCGCTCTTGAACGCCTTATTCGAAAAATCAAGCAATTGACCGTTTTTGTAAAATGCTTTAATCCACACTCCGTCGCCCATCACTTTGTAAACAGATGAACTGAGCGGATAAACTACGCCTCCCCAGATAACTTCAAGTGTTACAGGTTCGCCCTCTTTGAGTGCTTGAAGTTGCATATGTTACTATCCTCTAACTTTCTTTTGTCCCACCAAGACTGATTTAAAATCAATTTTTCATAAAAAATATTATATCAGTTATAAGCTCTCTTGGAAAGTTAAACGTTTGAAATCTCCTCTTCCCATATCAACTTTACAGCCTGCGGATTCAATTCTTCGCTTTGTACATTCCACGCACTCCGCAGCCTCGTCCCCGGTACATATTTTTCCGTCGTAAAGAAGATATTTTTTTCTGACATTTCCGGGCGATAGATTTGGCATTATAACATTCGCCCCCGCGAGAAGTCCGTACTCCCTGCCTAAAGGATGAATGGTTCCAAGCGCCGTGGTTGCCGGAAGCAGTACATCGGGAAGCATCAGTCTTATGATGGCAAGTAATATAAGCGCGTCCTCTAAGGTTCCCGATTCCTTATCGCAAAAAGGCGTGTCCTTGTGCGCTATGAAAGGGCCGATTCCAACCATTTGAGGCTTTAGTTCCTTCATAAATCTCAAGTCCTCTATTATGTTATCCAAAGTCTGATATGGCGATCCGACCATGATCCCCGCACCAACCTGATAGCCTATATCCTTCAGATCAAAAAGACATTTTTTTCTGTGTTCTATGGACATCTCCTTCGGATGAAGCATCCCGTAATGTTTCTCGTTCGCGCTCTCATGCCTTAGAAGATAGCGGTCCGTCCCAGCCTTAAAATACGCCTCATAGCTTTCCCTCTCCTTCTCTCCTATGGAGAGTGTCACGGCGCAGTCCGGGTGTTTTCTTTTGATATCGGATACGATATCGCATATCATATCATCCGAAAAAAACATATCCTCTCCGCCCTGCAAAACAAAAGTCCTAAAGCCGAGCGAATAGCCGTTGTCGACGCATGAGAGAATCTCATCCTTCGACAGCCTGTACCTTTCGGCTTTTTCGTTTCCGGCTCTTATCCCGCAGTAGAGGCAGTTGTTTTTGCAGATATTTGTGAACTCGATAAGGCCTCTCAGATAAACAAAATTCCCGTATACCGCATCCCTCGCCCCTCTTGCCTTGGAAAAAAGGTAGCCCACATTTCGGGTGGGCTTAATACTTAGATCCTTATCCATATCAACACGAAGTCCCTCTATCAGAGTGTGAAACTCCGCGTCTAAAAGATCTTTTTCTTTCTGCAATTTATCAATCAAAATTTTAAGTGTTTTGTCACTCATTTTTGTTCCCTACAATCTCAATACTTCTCTCTAAAATACCTTTCATGTGCGCGATCACCGTTCCGTAATTTGTGAAAGGCACTCCGTTATCTATTGCCGCATTCATCCTGTATTTGACCTCGCGCTCGTTTAACATACATCCCCCGCAGTGGATTATGAGCGCATATTTTGTGAGATCCTCAGGAAAATCTCTCCCCTGGCAGCTCTCGATTTTTATATTCTTCTTCGTGTAGTCCTTAAGCCATCTCGGAATCTTCACTGTCCCGATATCATTGCACTGTCTGTGATGAGTGCACCCCTCAGCGATAAGCACAACATCACCGTCCATAAGCTCGTCTATCTTTTTTACACCTTTTAATGCGGCATCCAAAAATCCTTTGTGTCTCGCCATAAGAATAGAAAAAGAGGTTAAAGGCACATCCCTTGGAACATCCTTTGACACCTGTCCGAAAGCCTGGCTGTCGGTTATCACGACATCCGGCTTCAAAGGTTTCATCTTTTCAAGCAGACCCTTTAGCTCAGTCTCCTTCACACAGGTTGCGCTTGCGCCGATATCGAGAAGCTCCCTTATTACCTGCTGCTGAGGAAGGATGATCCTCCCCTTAGGCGCAGACTCGTCTATAGGTATGACAAGCACCGCAAAGGCATTTTTGTCTATAAGATCGCTTATTAAAGGATGACCGTCCTCATCATCCTTTTTTATGCGAGCCAGACGTTCTTTAAGGCCTTCAATGTTTTCTCCGGTCAGTGCACTCACAAGAATGGTATTCTCGTCATCACTTCCGTTTACATTTGTATTTCCGGCTTCAATGTCACATTTTTTTTCATCGAAAAGATCGCTCTTGTTTTTTACAAGAAGATACGGAAGTTTCTTTCTTCTAAAGAGCTCTATAAGCTCCTTCTCGCTCTTGTCCAAAATTTTTGTTCCGTCTGTCACAAGAACCGCGATATCGGTCTTGTTTAAAATCTGTCTAGTCTTTTTTACACGAAGTTCCCCAAGCTCCCCCTCATCATCAAAACCCGGCGTGTCGATTATGACAACAGGCCCTAAAGGGAGAAGCTCCATAGCCTTCATAACAGGGTCGGTCGTCGTTCCTTTCGTGTCGGAGACCACGGATAGATCCTGGTTTGTGACTTTATTTACAAGAAGCGATTTTCCGGCATTTCTCTTACCGAAAAAACTGATATGTACTCTCTCCCCTGACGGGGTATCATTCATCGACATAGACGTCTCCTCCAAACAGATTTTTTCTCTCCCCAATAAAGCATCTTCCCGAAAATGCCTCGTGGGATATCTCATAAAACTTCGCACCCTCCGGTGCAATATACTTGTAGAAAGGATCTCCGACTACAATCTTGGCAGAAGCCAAAATCTCCTCGACATCCTCCTCGCCGATCGTCTGAAAATCGGCTCCGTAAAAAGATTTCTCCAAAGGATTTACAACCGTCGCAACCCTGCCGTAGCGCTTTTTGACATGCTCTTTTAGCGACCACATAGTTATAGGTTCCCCGATGAAGACTATATCCTTTTCACATGAATTCTCAGTTCCTGTTGACTTTTTGCCCTCTGTTTTAAAATCTAACGATTTGGAATCCATATATTCCGATCCGGTCCCGGCTTTTTCTATCATCGCAAAGAGATCCTCAGAAAAATCCCCAATAGGCGAACCGCAGACAAAAGGAACTCCAAACTCATCCCTCATCCACTCTGCGAGCTTCAAACCCGTGACGGACACAACCACATTCACCTCCGCTGAGAGCGCATTCCCGATGTCTGTGAGAGTATTTCCCATGGCCCAGACCGAGACGATTTCAAAATTCTCAAACTTTTTAATCAGGGAATCGACCACTCCTATCCCATCAAAATCGAGCGGTGTCACTCCCAAAATATTTATCTTTGTCTTCTCGTTTGGTAAATTTTTGCCTGATATCTTTAAATCAAATTGCTTTTTGGTATTTTTCCCGAGGTTGTTTCTTTCTCTTTCCCTGCCTAAAAAAAGCTTCTTCGCAAGCTCTAAAAATGCATCTCCGGCTCCCATCGAATAATCGTGTGAACCGTTGCTTTTCACATAAAAGACCGGGATGTCAAGCTTACTCTCAAGGAGCCTTGCAATCCCCTTAAAATCGGTGCCGTTCAGATATGGAAGCGGTGAGTTTGTCATAGCGACAAACTTCGGTTTCATCTCTTCTGCGGCATACAAAATATCCTTTATAAACTTGTCGTCATTTCCGGTTATCGCATCGATCTCGTTCAACCCTGAGATATAGATCAGGCTCTCCCTGTCGTACCATCTCGTCTCATCGTGCGTGTTGTAGGTCGAGTTGCACCCCGAAGGGTCGTGGATGACCGTCATTCCACCCAGCTCATACAGCGCGGAGCAGGTTCCCGAGACATCCCCGGTGTAAATCGGTATTATCCTATATGTATTTTTCAACGCAGCTTACACACCCAAATCCTTTCCTCGGGACAATATCCCTCGTATCCTTCTCGTTCTCATATGCGTCGTCCATTATGTCGAGCATAGTCTTTATGCCGCTGTAGCCCCAAAGATTTCCGCCGTTCACAAGGTTCACAAAATGCCCGGTCTGCTCAAAATAGGCGGCCTTCTGTCCGATTGCAAGAACATTTTTTTCAGGCTCTAAAAGATGCCTCTTTTTCACATGAACCGTCGCGGACAAGACAAGGTCAGGCGCGATAGTCTTAAGCTTGTCAAAAGCCTCCTTCTCCTCAGGATTTATCACATCGAGATAAACCTTCTTCACCGTAAACCCATGCTCAATCAAAAACTTTGCAAGCCCAAGAGGCCTCGGATGAGCCGTCGCATCTATCGCGATCTCAGTATCAGAAAGCTTATTCTTTAAAGTCAAAAGCTTATCCTCTATCAAGGATTTATACTTGCCGTTATCCCGTAAAAAATCCGACGCATCGATATCCAAAGCATCAGCAAGTTTTTTCAACTCCGCGTCTATCTCGTCATAATCAAATGTCGCAGGCAGATACAAATAGTTTCTTCCAAGCCTCTTTGCGGAATTTGAAACGCCTGTCTCCCCCGCAGGATGAACATCGATAAAAAGACAGGCCTCAGACAATTTCAAATATTCATCATAAGTCTTTGCGCTCTGCACCTGTCGCAGATCACAGCCCGACCACTCTAAAAATCTGACAAGGTCACTGCCACGGTCAAAGCAAAAATCTCCGCCCAAGATTGCAACAACATTTCCTTTTGTGTCACACTCCGGAAGCTTTGAAAACATCGCCCTTCTAAGCTTCTGATCCGGGGTCAGCCCCTTCTTTTGCATCACGGGATCCATGTAACATCTGTAGAAATCTATATCCGGAAATTCTTCCTCCAAAGTCCTGTAAATATACTCATAATTGCTCCCGAGAAAATGGTGGACGCACACGGTAAAAAGCTGAACT
>JAILHT010000139.1 GCA_024695665.1 Lachnospiraceae bacterium | reverse complement strand
TCCACAATGGTATATTCGGAAGTCTATGCCATGATGATGGTCCCGGAGGATTATATGGGAAAAACCATAAAGATGACAGGACTGTACAATCTGTATCAGGATGCAAACACCGATCAGCTGTATTTTTCCTGCATAGTTCAGGATGCAACAGCATGTTGTGCACAGGGAATAGAGTTCAAACTCACGGATGATTTTGTATACCCGGACGATTATCCCGAGGTGGGAGATGAGATAACAGTGGTTGGCGTTTTTGACACCTATGAGGAAAACGGTTATAAATATGCTGTTTTGAGGGAGGCCTCTCTTCTTTGAAATTAAAGATGATTTAACACTTAGATTGCTTTTTTGAGTTTCGAAACATTTGACAATTTAGTGATAATAAAGTAATCTATGATAGCTATCAATGATTACTTTATTATTTTATGAGGAATCAACATGCCAAGAGATAAGTCACTAAGCCATGAGAAAGTTAAGCAGGCTATAAAGGAAGAGTTTCTTGAAAAAGGCTACGAAGACGCCTCTATCCGAAGCATTGGGGCGAGAGCCGGTATGACATCAGCCGGATTATACAGGCATTATGCTGATAAGGAAGCCATGTTTGAAGCCATGGTTGAGCCGCTTATTCAGAGTATAAAAAGTTGGACCAATAAACACACCAGCAAAAAATATAACATGATGGACGGAGGAGCAAAAAAAAATGAGCTCTTTGGAGAAACATTTATCGATATGATAAAAGAGATTATCCTTCCAAGGAGAGATGAATTTATTCTTCTTATGTCCCGTTCGAGTGGAACAAAGTACGAAAACTTTCTTCATAACTATGTTGAAGAAAATCAGAAAGAATTCTCTGAGGCCATACATTATCTTAAGGAAAATGGATATCCTGCAAGAGAATTAAGTGAGGAGGAGTTACACATGCTGCTTTCAGCATACCTGACAGCTTGTTTTGAGCCTATAATTCACGATTATGATGATGAAAAAATAGAACAGTATCTAAATACAGTCCAAGAGTTCTTTATGCCGGGATGGCTGAGAATAATGGGAGCGAACTAGAAAGAGCCGAAAGGCTCTTTTTTATTTGGTTAGTTATCAAAATGAGGTTAGCGATAGCTAACAAAAGGTAGATGACGATAACTCATATGCAATCATTTCATATAGAGAGAAAAAAAGAGAGGAGAAAAAACATTGGGAAAGACTATAAAATATGACCACATGAAGCTGATCAGGGAATATGCAGGAGGGCATAGGCATCTGATTACGCTGGGCAGATGCCTGGCAGGAGTAAGCGCTGTTATGACACTTATTCCCTATTATGAGTTGTGGAAAATCATAAGGACAGCGGTAAACGGAGAAGACCTCGAAAAGATTACAGGCTATGAATGGTGGGCAGTTGGCTTGATCATAGGAGCTTTATTCGTATATATATTAGCCCTTCTATGCACCCATATTGCAGCCTTCAGGGTGCAGGCAAATATGAGAAGTGCATTGATGCGAAGAATCATCACATTGCCGCTTGGTGTTTTTGACGAGGATGGTACAGGAAGAATCAGGAGAATTGTCAATGATTCTACGGCGGCTACTGAGACATTTATTGCCCATAATCTCGCTGATAAGACTGTGGCTATGATAACACCTATAGGTCTTCTGGTTCTTGTTTTTGCTTTTAACTGGAAGATAGGACTCATTTGCATGGTACCGGCAGTTATAGGATTTGCGAGCATGATGTCCATGATGGGAAAAGGCATGCAGGAGAAGATGAAAGAATATCAGGATGCCCTTGAGACCATGAGCAGTGAGGCGACTGAGTATGTAAGGGGTGTTCCGGTGGTAAAAACCTTTGGACAGACAGTGCATTCTTTTAAGCGATTCAAGGACTGTATAGATGGTTTCGGGAAATGGGTGACAGAATACACTCTGATGCTCCGCTTGCCGATGACTGCCTTTATGACCTGCATAAATGCAATATTTGCTTTTATTGTTATAGCGGCTTTTGTGGTGACAAAGGATGGGGTAGAAAATGCAGATATTCTGAATATTATGTACTACATCATCATCACACCTCTTGTTACTGTTGCACTTACAAAGATAGCCTATTCCGGCGAAGCAGAAATGAATCTGATCGACGCACTTAAGCGTGTTGACAGAATCATGGAAATAGAACCTCTTTCTGATAGCGGCTCAAGGATGATGCCAAAAGATCATGGGATTGAGCTTAAAAATGTTACATACAGATACAAGGATGCAGTAAGGGATGCCGTGAGTGATGTTTCGATAAGTATAGCTCCGGGTGAACATGTAGCACTAGTGGGGCCGTCTGGTTCCGGTAAGACTACACTGGCTGAGCTTATGGTCAGATTTTTTGATGTGACAAAGGGAGAAATATTGATAGGCGGTGTAAATGTAAAAGATATTCCTTCGTCTGAACTCATGAGTCAGGTGTCCTTTGTATTTCAGGACAGTAAACTAATCAAGAAATCTATTTTAGAAAATGTGAGGATGGCAAAACCTGAGGCAAAGGAAGAGGATGTGCTTGAGGCGCTTAAGAAAGCCCAGTGTATGGATATCATAGATAAGCTTCCGGAGGGAATACATACGATTATAGGAGAAAACGGTTCATATCTGTCAGGTGGAGAGCAGCAGAGAATCACTATCGCCAGGGCCGTCTTAAAGGATGCTCCGATATTGATACTGGATGAAGCCACTGCTTTTGCGGATCCGGATAACGAGACTAAGGTTCAGGCCGCCTTTGAGGAACTTTCTAAGGGTAAAACGCTCATTATGATTGCGCACAGGTTGAGCACGGTAATGAATGCCGACAGGATATTTGTTATGGAAAATGGCAGATGCATAGAAACCGGAAGCCACAGTGAGCTTATGAATGAAAACGGGATGTATAAGCGCATGTTTGACGAATATACGAGATCCATTGAGTGGAAGGTAGGTGCTTAAGATGATAAACAGATTACAACATAAATATGCGCTTTCCAGACAGGGAGCGGTTGATATGGTGAAAGCCAGTGTCAGTGTGACCGTTACAAATATTGTTTTTATGATGTCTGCCGGAATCCTTTATACGCTGATAAAAGATCTCTTAGACGACAATCTGAATAAAGAGAGGATTCCCTTTTATGTGATAGGTTCGATTGTGATTCTTGTTCTTGTAGCCATTACAAACTTTGTACAGTATAATGCAACGTTTTTTACTACTTACCGTGAGAGTGGAGTAAGAAGGACCGCTATTGCTGAGAAGCTTAGAAAACTTCCGCTGTCTTATTTTGGGAAAAAGAATATTGCTGATCTTACGACAAATATCATGGGCGACTGTGCGATGATTGAAACGGCATCCAGCCACTGGATACCGGAGCTTATAGGAGCGGTTGCTTCAGTAGGTCTTGTTGGTATAAGCATGTTTTTCTTCTTTGACTGGAGAATGGTTCTTGCAAGCTTCTGGGTCATTCCTGTTGCATTTACCATCGTGATAACATGCTCTGGGGCAGAGAAAAGAGCTACACGTAAAAATCAAGCCGTAAAGCTTGAGATGGCTGACGGTATTCAGGAATGTCTGGAATCCATAAGGGACCTTCGTGCCAATAACGCACAGGATCGCTATATGGAAGAACTTGATGGAAAGATAAAAAAAGTTGAAAAATTTGCGCTGTTTACAGAGCTGAAGATGGCAGTGTATGTAAATTCAGCGTCGATTGTCCTTAAACTGGGAATCGGGACTACTGCCATAGCAGGAGGTATCCTTTTTGCTTCAGGAGAGATAGATCTGCTTACCTTTTTCATGTTTCTTATGCTGGTATCAAGATTATATGACCCGATGCAGATAACATTACAGAACTTTGCGGCAATCATAGCCACAGGTATTCAGTGCGAGCGACTGGATGAGGTCCTTTCCCACCCGATACAGGGAGGGTCAGAGCAGTTGAACAATCATGGCTATGACATAGTTTTTGATCATGTTGGATTCAAATATTCTGATGACACAGATGTTCTTACAGATGTTAGTTTTACCGCCAGACAGGGGGAAGTCACAGCTCTCATCGGACCGTCCGGCGGAGGAAAGACTACCATATCTAGACTGGCAGCAAGATTTTGGGATGTGAACAGTGGGAAGATTACCCTTGGCGGAGAAGATATTTCTAAGATAGATCCTGAGACTCTTCTTTCAAAATACTCTATTGTATTTCAGGATGTGACTCTCTTTAACAATTCTGTTATGGAGAATATCAGAATAGGAAAGAGCGATGCTACAGATGAGGAAGTCATGGAAGCTGCAAGACTTGCAAACTGCGAAGAGTTTGTAAATCTGTTGCCTGAGAAGTTTGATACAAACATCGGCGAGAATGGCAGTGAACTGTCAGGAGGTGAAAGGCAGAGAATATCAATAGCAAGAGCATTTCTAAAGGATGCCCCCGTCATACTGCTTGATGAGGCAACAGCATCACTGGATGCGGAAAACGAGTCAGCTATTCAGGAAGCTCTCTCAAGACTCATCAAAAATAAGACTGTCCTTATAATTGCCCATCGCATGAGGACAATCGCAAACGCAAACAAAATAGTGGTGCTAAAAGACGGAGTGGTTGCTGAGCAGGGCAGCCCAAAGGAACTGTCCGGATATGACAGTATTTACAGTCGTATGACAAAGCAGCAGCTCATAGCCCAGAATTGGTCTATGTAACGGCTGAATATAAAAATGAAGAGGAGAAATGAAAAGTGGATACAAATAATAATAGACTGAATGCAAAAGATTTGATAAATGTAGGTGTTTACACAGCAATCTGTGCAGTTATATGCTGCGCTGTAGCAATAAGCGGAGTGATTCCGGTGATGATGTTGTTTTTAGTTGTGTTTGTACCAATTCTTACGGGAATACCTTACATGATGTTTTTAACCAAGGTAAAGAAATTTGGCATGATCTTGATTTTAAATATTCTCATGGGTGCGCTTATGTGGGTTACAGGCATGAGCTATTATGCACTGGTAGTGGGAACCATCGCAGGCCTAATTGCAGAATATATTTATCGCGCAGGCGGATATATGAGCAAGTGGCACGGTATAGCAGCATATGCAATTTCAGGATTATATTGCTGGGCAAACTATTTCGGTATCTTTTTCAACGCAGAAGCATATTTTTCGACCAGACAGAATTTTGGACAGGAATATATTGATGCGGTTACAAGGTTATTGCCGGCATGGATGTGTCCGGTGCTGATGATTGTTGATGTTTTGTGCGGAATCATTGGCGGATGGATCGGAACAAAGCTGTTAAAGAAACATTTTGTGAAGGCAGGTATTGCTTAATTATGGAATATAAACTCGACAGAAATACGCATTCGCTGTTAGATCCAAGAACGAAGCTTTTGCTGCTTTTTACCAGCTCGGTTTTTGTGGTTGGCAGCGCAGGAGAGCAGAGGATGCGTGTGTTTTACTGGATTTTGGTATTCATTCCGGTTTTCTTGCTGTTTATGGAAAAAGAATGGAAAGCTGGGGGGGCTGCTGTTACAATCTATGTAGGAAGCTATTTTGCTCAAATTGCCTTACAGCATGAGCTTACGGCGCTTGAATCAGTACTTGCATTGATGCTGTACATAATAACAAAGATTATACCTACAGTAATTTTGGCAAGGTATATAGTAAGGACAACTAAGGTTTCAGAATTCTTAACTGCTATGCACAAAATGAAGGTCCCGGATAAGATCACGATTCCGGTCAGTGTAATCTTCAGGTTTTTTCCGACTGTTATAGAAGAATCACGCGCCATAGGGGATGCGATGCGAATGAAAGGGATTGAGATGGGAGCGAAGAAGGCAACGGAAGCTGTAGAATACAGAATGGTTCCTCTTATAGCTTCGTGCTCGATTATAGGAGAAGAATTATCAGCAGCTGCCATGTCAAGAGGGCTTGATGTTGGTAAAAAAAGGACCTGTATCTGGAATATAAAAATGGGTTTTTTTGATTGGGTAATCATAGTTTTATGTCTTGTCTGTTTTATATGGTGGGGGATTGGTGGTTTGTTTATATGATCTGTTTTAATAATGTGTCATTTCGATATGCAAGAGGTGAAGAAAGCCTTAAGAATATCAATCTTACTATTAACAAAGGAGACGTGGTGCTGGTATGCGGATCTTCAGGATGTGGAAAATCGACATTAGTCAGATGTGTGAATGGACTTATTCCACATTTTTATGAAGGTGAGCTCACAGGAAGTATTACAGTGGGTGAAATGAATGTATCACAGACAACCTTAAGAAAAATATCCGGATATGTTGGGACAGTATTTCAGAATCCCAGAAGTCAGTTCTTTAATGTGGATACCACAAGTGAACTAGCATTTGGATGTGAAAACTTTGGGTTAGATCCGCATGAAATAGAACAGCGAATCAACCGGACGGTAAATAGACTCGACCTTACAGCTTTGATGGACAGAAGCATTTTTAAACTCTCAGGTGGGGAGAAACAGAAGATAGCCTGCGCCAGCATAGCAGTTGAACCGGTTGATGTGATTATTCTCGACGAACCTTCGGCAAATCTGGATTTTAAAGGGATATGTGAACTTCAAAAGATGATTGAAGCCTGGAAAGAAGATGGAAAAACTATTCTTATTGCTGAGCACAGGATATCGTATCTCTTCCCGTTCATTAACAGGGCGCTTCTGATGAAAAATGGAGAAATAAAAAAGGAGTATTCTGTTGAGGAAATCAAAGCTCTTACCGAGAAAGAACTTCATGAGCTGGGCCTTAGAGCAGAAAGCATGGAGAATCCATCGGAGACAAGAATAAAAGGAATAATGGATATGTCAGATACAGACAAAATGGTCCTTTTTAACATGAAGTATGCATATAGGGGCGAATCGGCTGTATTTGATATTCCAAAGATGGAAATACCTGTTGGAGAGATTATCGGTATAGTTGGAACAAATGGAATAGGAAAATCGACATTCTTAAGGTGCCTCTGTGGGATGGAAAGGCGATGTAAAGCGAAGTTAAAGGTTCGGGATGAAGAGTGGAACAACAGGAAGCGTCGGCAAAAAATATATATGGTAATGCAGGATGTTAACCATCAGCTTTTTACAGACAGTGTGTTGGAAGAAGTACTTATATCTCAGGATAGTGAGGATAGAGAAGAGGCGCTGGATATATTGAAGTTACTTGATCTTACGGAATATGCTGACAGACATCCGCTGGCTCTTTCCGGAGGGCAGAAACAGCGTGTTGCAGTTGCATCTGCAATTGCGTCAGGCAGAGAAATCATATTATTCGATGAACCCACCAGCGGGCTTGATTACTATCACATGCTTCAAGTATCAGAGCTATTGAAGGCTCTAAAGGAAAAAGGGAAGACAGTTATCATAGTTACACATGATGTAGAACTGATAAAAAATGCATGTACCTGCGTGATACACTTTGGAAATAAGTAACTCAATCATAACGTTTGTAATGATATTCACCCAAATACATTTTGTTTTTGAAAAAGTAAGAAATAAGGAGGTACATCATGTTAACACTGAACAAAAGAAAAGTAGCAGTAGTGGGTTGTGGATTTGTTGGTTCAGCATCAGCGTTTGCACTTATGGAGAGTGGTCTCTTTTCAGAAATGGTGCTGATCGATGTGAATAAAGAAAAGGCTGAGGGAGAGGCACTCGATATCAGTCACGGACTTCCTTTTGCAAAGCCAATGCAGATTTACGCAGGCGATTACAAGGATGCAGGAGATGCTGCTGTTGTAGTTGTAACTGCTGGAGCCGGACAAAAACCCGGAGAGACAAGGCTGGATTTGGTAAAAAAGAATGTCGGAATCTTTAAGTCCATTATTCCGGAGATAGCAGAGCATAACAAAGAAGGAATACTTTTGATAGTGGCAAATCCTGTAGACATACTTACATATGCTGCCGCAAAGTTTAGTGGATTTCCGGAAAACAGAGTATTTGGTTCGGGAACTGTTCTTGATACAGCCAGATTTAAATATCTTTTGGGAGAACACCTAAGTGTAGACAGCCGCTCAGTACATGCATTTATCATAGGCGAACATGGAGATAGCGAGATAGCTGCCTGGAGCAGTGCCAATGTTTCAGGAATTGCTATCCATGATTTCTGCGAGATGAGGGGGCATTTTGAACACGAGAAAGCCATGAGGGAAATCGCTGAAAATGTAAAGAACAGCGCCTATGGGATTATCGAAAAGAAGGGTGCAACCTATTATGGCATAGCGATGAGTGTAAGACGTATTTGTGAGGCTATAATACGCGATGAAAAATCTGTTCTGCCGATATCCAGCGTCCAGCACGGAGAGAATGGAATCGATGGTGTTGCTCTCAGTATGCCGGCTATTGTCGGAAAAGATGGGGTGGAAGGCTCTGTTCCAATCAGACTTAGTGAGCAGGAAAAAGAAGCATTGATTAAGTCGGCAGAGACTTTGAAAGCGGTGATAGATGAAGCTTTGCCAAATCCTGATAAATAAGATGTTTAGATTATTGGATTTTAGTAGAAAATATGAAAGAGTCCATCGATTTGATGGGCTCTTTTTTGAGTTTCGGAAAAGTTCGATTAGAGGGATGTGCAATATATTGTTCATCCCTTTATTTATTATTGTCTCATAGGTTTATCAGATAAAGGATAAGAGGTTTCGGATTGTAGACACAGTTGTCTACAGTCTTTTTTTGTTTAATAGGAAACGCGTAGATTTACAAGCACTTTCTTTTCAAATCCCAGAAAATCTAGTACAATATACCTATCTATTGCATACGGTATATATGCCGAAATTTTTGGGGGATAATAAATGAGACAGTACGAGACGTTTGAAATATCAATAAAGAGTGAAGAACCAAGGGAAAACTCTGCGCAGGTTGATGCTTGTGCAGAGTTTTTTGTCGGGGAAAAAACATACAATATAAAAGGTTTTTACGCCGGAGATGGAATATATAAGTTCAGGTTTTTACCGGAGGAGACCGGAGAAGTAAGATGGAAGATAACAGGCGTTGTCTGCGGGGAGGGAAGCGAGATATGCGAACCGGCCGAAAATGGAGCGAAAGGGATAGTCAGGGCTTTGAAAACCCATCTAAAATATGAGAACGGTGATTTTTTTTTCTCTTTCGGGACTACGATATATGCGCTTGCACACCAGGATGAAAAGTTGACGGAAGAGACGTTTGAGAGTCTAAAGAAGGCGCCTTTCAACAAGGTCAGAATGTGTCTTTTCCCTAAACACTATGATTACAATGTCGACGATCCGAAACTTTTTCCTTTTGAACTCAAGGAAGGAGCGGTATACACTTACGAGAGAGGTGATACTTTCAACTCGTATGCGTTTAACAGTAAGAAGGCAAAATATTGGAATGTAAAAAAGCCGAATTTCAAATTTTGGGATGAATTTGAGGACAAGATAAAAAGACTTGATAAGCTTGGAATTCAGGTTGATTTGATATTGTTCCATCCGTATGACAGATGGGGCTTTAGCGCATTATCAAACGAGGAGAATCTGATATATCTGGATTATCTTATGAGAAGATTTGCGGCATTTCCGAATATATGGTGGTCTATGAGCAATGAGTACGATCTTTGCGAGGCAAAGACCATTGAAGACTGGCATTGCATAGAAGAGTTTATTGCAAAAAATGATCCGTATCATCATCTGTTGTCAAATCACAATTGTTGGCCGATGTATGATTTTTCAAGGGAGAATATAACACATTGTTCCATACAGAAGAGAACGATGACACTCACTGCAGGTCTGGCGAAAAAATATAATAAGCCGGTTCTTTATGATGAGTGTGCATACGAGGGGAATCTCAAGCAGACATGGGGAAGTATATCTGCGGCGGAGATGACAAACCGTTTTTGGAAGGTTACGGTAAACGGCGGATATTGCACCCACGGAGAGGTGTACTTGGATGATGATATAAAAGATATAGACAAGGCAGTACTCTGGTGGGCAAAAGGTGGAAAATTAAAAGGCAGCAGTCCTGCGAGAATAGCATATTTGAGAGATATAATAGAAGAGATAGGAGAACCGCTCGATTTTTATGCATCCGGTTTTTCTGCTATGCTTGAGAGAGCGAGGGAGAATGAGACTTTTAGGCGGAGTATTCCTTCGAATCTTGGAAACTTTGCTCTTAATCAAAAGAATATGGACCCGGTTGAATTTGCTCTTCAGGATTCTTCTGAGGCGGTTTTTGCGGGACATACTAAAGATGATAGTCATATTCTTTTCTACTATGGAACGGAATGCTCTTCACGAGTAGATATAGAATTACCTAAAGATAAGAAATACAAGGTGGATGTCATAGATGTGTGGAATATGACCAGGAAGACTTTTTCCGAGGGGGCCAGCGGTACATTTGAGGTCAGACTTCCGGGACATGAGTATATGGCTGTGCTGTGTGAGAAAGCATAAACATATGCACAGAGGATGAGGACAGGATTATGGAATATATCAGTTTTCAAAATGTAATCAGAGAGTACAAGATGGGTGAGGTTGCAATACGAGCTGTGGATGAGATTTCCTTTGATATAAAAAAGGGGGAATTCGCCATAATAGTAGGCCCATCCGGAGCCGGAAAGACGACTGTTTTAAACATGCTTGGAGGAATGGACATATGTAACGGAGGGGACATATATGTCGACGGGACCGAGGTCTCAAAGATGAACTCAAAACAGCTGACACAATACAGAAGATATGATATCGGATTTGTTTTCCAGTTTTACAATCTGGTGCAGAATCTCACTGCTCTTGAGAATGTAGAACTTGCCGCACAGATCTGCAAGGATCCGCTTTCTCCGGAGGAGGTCCTGGTGGAAGTGGGATTGGAAGCCAGGGAGAGAAACTTTCCTGCACAACTTTCAGGCGGAGAGCAGCAGAGAGTCGCAATTGCAAGAGCACTTGCAAAGAATCCGAAGCTGTTGCTATGCGACGAGCCTACAGGAGCACTTGATTATGTCACCGGAAAACAGATACTTAAGCTTTTGCAGGACACCTGCAGGAACAAGAATATGACGGTGGTTGTAATCACACACAATACGGCGCTGTGTCCTATGGCAGACCATGTTATTCATATAAAGAACGGCAAGGTGGACAGGGAAGAATTCAACGATTTTCCTAAGCCGGTGGAAGAGATAGAGTGGTAGACACTTAAGGGGATAAATGAGTGAAAAAAGCAATAATAACCGATTTTTTCAGAGAAATACATAAGAGCCGCAGAAAGTTTTTGTCATTATTTGCATTGTCAGGACTTGCTGTGGCCTTTTTGTCCGGACTGAGGGCTACAAAACCCGATATGTGGTACAGCGCGGACAAATACTACAAGGAGACTAACCTTTTTGATATAAGAGTGATTTCTACACTGGGACTCACTGACGAGGATGTTTTAGCCTTTGAGACGTTGGATTTGATTGATGAGGTTGAGGCGGTAAATACGATAGATGTTCTAACGGAAGGTTTTACGGTCACATTGCTGTCTGAGCCCGGCGATATAAACAAACTCAATCTGGTCAAGGGAAGACTTCCAAAAGAGTCCGGAGAGTGCGTGACTGAGCAGACTTTCTTAGATGAGACAGGACTTTCTGTCGGGGATAGCTTTGAGGTTGATCTTGCAGATCAGGAGGATATATTAAAAAGTCATACTTATACTATAGTGGGAGTAGCAGAGAATCCGCTCTATGTCTCACTCATCAGAGGTTCATCCGGAATAGGAACCGGAACAGTCTCTGCATGGGTATGCATTCCGGCGGAGGATTTTGACGTGGATTATTACACCGGAATATATATGACACTCGTTGATACGGATAATCTTTATGCGTATGAGGAACCTTATGATACCTATATGGAGGATAGCGTAGATGAGATTGAGCCTTTCGCCGAGGAGAGATTGAAGATCAGGCATAAGGAGATTGTCGATGAGGCTACCGAAAAGCTGAATGATGCAAAAGATGAGTATAATGAAGCTAAAGCAGAGGTCGAAAAAGAACTGGCCGATGCAAAGGCGGAGCTTGATGATGCACTTTCCGAGATAGAGGAGAATGAAAAAAAACTTGTCGACGCAAAGAATACAATAGATTCCAACGAGAGTAAACTTGCCGAAGCGAAGGCAAAACTTGACTCATCCGAGGAGACATTAAATGAGGCGAAGACAAATCTTGACGCTTTGGCTTTGCAGATTCAGAGTATACCGGACGGGGCATACGGTGATACGAAGGCCATGCTTATCGCTCAGTATGATGCAGGTATGGCGTCCTATTCAGCCGGACTCAGTGAGTATGAGGCAGGCCTTTCTTCATACAATGCCGGAAAGAGTGAGCTTAATAGCGCAAAGACAGCCTATGATGAGGGTCTTACGGAACTTGAGGATGGAAAAGCTGAGTATGAAGATGGGCTGAAGGAGTACAATGACGCCAAGGAGGAAGCAGAGGAAGAACTCGCCGAGGCGAAAGAAGAGATAGATGAAGCCGAAAAAGAGATAAGTGAGATTGAAGAGGGGGACATCTATGTCCTCGACAGAAACAGCAATATAGGATATGTCGGTTTTGGACAGGATTCTGAGAGAATGGGAAATCTTGCTCAAGTATTTCCGATTATATTTTTCCTTGTTGCGGCCTTGTCTTGTCTTACGACCGTAACCCGTATGATAGAGGAGCAGAGGACCGAGATAGGTACACTTAAAGCTTTGGGATATGGCAAATTCAGTATATCGATAAAATATATAGGCTATGCCGCTATGGCTTCATTCTTGGGTGGAGTCGCCGGAGCGATTATTGGAACAATAGGAATCCCGTATTTTATTTATACGGCCTGGATGATAATGTATTATTTCCCTCCTATAAGCTATAGAGAACAGTGGGATATCGTCATACCTGCTATACTTACGTCCATGGGGGCCTTGTCCGTCACGGCCACTTTGGCATGTCTTGGAACACTTTTGGATACACCGGCAAATCTGATGAGACCTAAAGCTCCGAAGCCGGGAAAGAGAATCTGGCTTGAACATATTGCATTTATATGGAAAAAGATGCATTTCACACACAAGATAGCTGCCAGAAATCTCTTCAGATATCATCAGAGATTCTGGATGACGGTTGTCGGTATCGCTGGCTGTACAGGACTTCTTGTCACAGGATTTGGACTTCACGACAGTATTTATGATATTCTGGATAAACAGTTTGAGGAGATAAATCCTTATGATGCATCAATAGGACTTGCGGAAGGCATATCTGATTCCAATGTGGAAGCGATAATGAATGAGCTTGACGAAAATGATGCAGTGTCTGACTATGCTTTCTTTTACCAGGGAACTTCCGATACATACTCTGACAGCTCTGTGGTAGAGAGTGTTTATCTGATGCCTGTAACGAATTTGCGCAGTTTCGAGACTTTTTTCACCTTGCGGCACCGTAAGGATGATGTTACAGTATCTCTTGATGATGATGGGGCTCTTATAAATGAGAAGCTTGCGGATGAACTTGGAGTAGAACCGGGGGATTCAGTAGAGATAACTCTCGATGATGACAGAAGGGCGACCATCACCATTGCGGACACTTTTGAGAACTATGTATATCATTACATATTTATGACTGACGTTTATTATGAAAAAACTGTAGGCGAATCGGTTCCGGATTCAAATCTTGTTATGATGAATCTAACCGATGATGCTGACCAGGATAGGCTTTCCTCAAAACTTGTGTCAATGGAAGACGTTTCTGTTTATACGAATGTGGAAGAGATAGTAAGCAGATTCACAGACAGTTTTAACAGCGTAAACTACGCAGTAATGATTATTATAGGCTCAGCGGCAGCGCTGGCATTCATCGTTCTCTACAATCTCATGAATATCAATATCACTGAGAGAACCAGAGAACTTGCAACGCTTAAAGTGCTGGGATTTACAGATGGTGAGACTGCGGCATATACCTACAGAGAAAATATGGTTATGACTGCAATAGGAATAGTTGCCGGGATGGTATTCGGCAAGTATCTCCATGGATGGTTGATTGCAACCATAGAGATAAACCAGGTTATGTTCGGAAGAGATGTTCATAACGAGAGTTATATCAAAGCAGCGGTGCTCACGGTAGTTTTTGCGCTCACAGTCAATGTTTTTGCTTATCTTGCTATTAAGACAATCGATATGGTTGAATCGTTGAAGAGTGCAGAGTAGTTATAAGGAAATTAAATATGAATTTACAAGCTATTATAGTTGCAAATGTTACGGGATTTCTTATTATTCTTACCCTGTATTTCAGTCGGTTTGTCACCAGAACAAAAAGTGACCTTGAGGAGCATGTCTTTGATGTTATCATGGGACTTGCGATGTTTGGTCTTGTTGTGGAACCGATCACTTTTGCTGTGGACGGAATTCACAGTACAGTCGGGTATTGGGTGAATCTGCTCGGGAATACCTGTCTTTATTATGCCAACGGAATTGGCATTTTTCTTTGGCTTATGTATGTTGATATGAAGCTTTTTCATGATTGTACAAGAATGAAAAAAATATACTATAAGCTTAGTATACCTGTCGGTATTTTACTTTTGTCACTTATTGCAAACATAAAATTCAAATACTATTTTTATATTGATGACAATTTTGTCTATCACAGGCAGCCGACTGTGATTATTTTCTATATCTATGTTTTCATCTGCGCTTTATACAGTATAGTTCTGTATTTTTATGCAAAACATGTGAAGAAAATAGTGGCCTTTTTCCCAATATATCTCTTTCTTGGACCCATTGTTGTCGGATGCATAATTCAGATGATGCTCTACGGTGTTTCATTGGCATGGCTAGGAACAGCTGTGGGCTGTGTGGCTTTGTATATGGGGTTACAGCAGCAGAAGGCATATATAGATTCTTTGACGGGACTATACAACAGGCAGTATCTGGCACATATTATGTACAAGATGAGTCGAAACAGTGCCAATGATTACTATGGAATGATGATAGATATGAATGATTTTAAGTCGATAAATGACAAGTACGGGCACTCGGCCGGAGACACAGCCTTGACAGACGTAGCTGAGATACTGAATACGGCATTGGATTCCGATTCAACAGCCTTTCGCTATGCGGGGGATGAGTTTATCGTAATTACGAAAAAACAAAACGTGAGGGAGGTTGAGAACCTTGAGAAGAAACTTCACCTTGCTGCCGAAGAGTTTAATGCGAGCAAAAAGAGACCTTACACCGTATCTTTCTCGGTTGGATACAGTCATTATGATTTTGAGTCGGACAGCTCCGACAGATTTTTAAAGAAGATCGATGACGCTATGTACACGGAAAAGAAGCGTTATCACAGCTGCGAGATACATGCATAAAAAATAAATATAAATCCCAATGGTACAAAACAAAATATGGTGCTATAATGAAAAATAGTTTTAAAGTACTAGAGTGGTATGTTAGGCTAAGTAAGAATAAAGTCATGCTTTAAGAGGGACATTATGTATAAAATCAGCAAGAAAAATGCAATTAAATGGCTTAAATTTCTGCTTCTGCTGGTATTGGGAATCGCATTGAATCTGCTTGGCAATGCCTTTGCCAATCATTGCCTGGGTAAGTTATTGTATCTCGACACTATAGGTACCATGGTTGTGGCCGTTATGGGCGGCTATTTCCCGGGTATTTTTGTTGCGCTTATCACAAATGTTATCACTTTCATAGAGATTCCGCCATCGGTATACTATGTTTTCTTAAATATCTTTATAGCGATATCCACAACTTATTTTTACAAAAAATTTTATTACAAAACCAGATCGTTTCGTGTTGCATATATTCAGTATATTATGCTTATTGCTTTTTCGAGCAGTCTTTTTGCGACTCTTATCACCTTCGGGCAGGGGGAGAGCGCTCCGCATGCGGACGGACTGATAGATTCAATCGTCATCTTTTTTATGCAAAACCTGAATTTGAATTTTTATATAGCTCATTTTATAAGCAATATGATAATCAATCTTTTTGACAAAAATATATGTGCATTGATATCATTTGCGATTTTCAAGGGAACGCCTAAGAAGTTAAGAGAAGAGATACATGATGTTGGATGGCTTCAAAAACCTTTGACAGATGTTCAGTTACAAAAAATCGGAAAAGCATCTATAAGAAAGATGTCCGTAAAGACTAAGATAATAATAGCCCTTTCGATGTCTTGTCTCGCTGTTACACTTGTTATATCAATAATGAGCCGTATGCTTTTTATCAACTTCATGGAGCAAAAATATTCGGATGAGGCGAAGGGAGTTTCGCGCCTTGCCGCAAGCAGTATAGAGGCGGACAGGGTAAATGATTATATAAAACTCGGTGAGAATGCGGTGGGTTATAATAAAACAGAAGAATTGCTTTATAATGTCAGCCTTGTAACTTCAAATGTGCAATATATTTTTGTATATAGAGTTTCGGAAGATGGATATACTGTTGTATTCGATCTTGATACGGACGAACTCAAAGGGGAGGATCCGGGAACTCATGTGGACTTCGACCCTTCAGTATACCCTTATATAGAAAAACTGAAGGCAGGGGAGGAAATCGAGCCCTTTATAACAGACGATGAAAAGATAGGTTATTATCTGACGTCCTTCTCACCGGTTTATGATGATAACGGAGAATGTATATGTTATGCCGGTGTCGACATATCTATGAAAGATTTCAAGGAATATGAGAAACAGTTTATATTCAGATTGCTTTCTCTTTGTATGGGCTTTATGGTGATGATCATAGCTGCCGGTATGTGGTTCTCAAAATATCATATGATTTATCCTATCAATACTCTTGTGAGAACTACGGAAAAATTTGAGTATGATGACGAGGAATCGAGAAAACACAATGTAGAGAGCATCAGGGAGCTTGGAATTCATACCGGAGATGAGATTGAAAACCTTTATTATGCTTTTCTTCAGACGATGGAGGAAAACATGATAAATTATACTTATATGCAACAGAAATCCAAAGATCTCGACAGTGTGCAGACAAAACTTATTATGGTACTTGCGGATCTCGTCGAGAACAGAGATGCATCGACCGGAGATCATATAAAAAAGACTTCAAAGTATACAGAGATAGTCATGCACAAGATGATAGAGATGGGATATTACACAGACAAACTCACGGAGGATTTTGTTCAAAGTGTTGTGAAGGCAGCGCCTTTGCATGATATCGGAAAGATAAGAGTCTCGGATGCAATACTGAACAAGCCGGGAAAACTTACAGATGACGAGTTTGAGATAATGAAGATGCACACTGTATATGGAGCGGAGGTAATCGATCAATGCATTTCATCCATGGCGAGCAAGGAGTACTTGAACGAGGCGAAAAATATAGCTGCCTACCATCATGAAAAATGGAATGGAAAAGGTTATCCGGAGGGACTTTCCGGTGAGGATATACCTTTATCGGCACGTATAATGGCAGTTGCGGATGTTTTTGATGCGCTTGTTTCAAAAAGAGTATATAAGGATGCTTTCTCATTTGAAGATGCTATGGACATTATAAGGAAAGATTCAGGAACCCATTTTGATCCGAAAGTTGCGGAGGCATTCATTGCTGCAGCCGATGAGGTGAGAGAAGCGGCGGACTATTTTGATATAAAAAGAATAGAAAGCATCCTGAATGGATAATAAACAGTATTGACAAAACGAAAAAAATGATAAAAAATAACGTTGTTACGTAACAGCGTTATTTTTTTATGCTTTGGGGTGAAAGTATGAAACAGGACACGGATTACAAGAAGAGGGAACTCTTGATCATGGCCGCCAAGGAAGAGTTCCTTGAGAAAGGATATAACAAAGCTTCGCTCAGGAGTATTTGTTCAAAGGCCGGAGTGACTACGGGAGCATTGTATTTTTTCTTTGAGAATAAGGCCGATCTTTTTTCTGCTATTGTGGACGGACCTATTGAGGAGATAAAGGGGCTTATAGTCGAGCATTTTAGGGATGATATGGCATATCTGTCAACATTGAAATCAAAGGATGACATAGATATGGAACATGAGGAAGTGAGCAATCGTCTTGTTGAATGTATCTACAGAAACTATGACAGTGTGATGCTTCTTTTGACAGGTGCGGAAAACACAGTTTATGAAAATATAGTCGATGATTTTGTGGCACTTATGGCAAAAATGGTTCCTCCGATGATATCTTCAATGCAGGGATATGAATGCGATGAATTTATGAGTCATTGGATGTCGCATATGACTATAGATGCATACATACATGTGATTGTCCATGTGAAAGAAGAAGAGGAAGCAAAAAGGAAACTCAAAGATATTACAAATTATATAGTTCGAGGCTGGGTAGAACTGGCCATGGTAAAAAAATGAACAAATACCGCTTCAGAATATTCAGATGAAGCGGTAAAAAAATAACAAAAACATAACAATGTTATGTAAAAGAAACGGAGAGAAAAATGTATCTGGAAATTGCGAATGTGAAGAAAAGTTATGGGCAGGATGGAAGTTATATCCAGGTTTTAAAAGGTGTAAATACCTGCGTTGAACGTGGTCAGATGTGTGTCATACAAGGAACTTCAGGGTCCGGAAAATCCACACTCTTAAACTGCATAGGCGGGTTGGACACTATGGACAGCGGTTCCGTAAAGGTTGACGGGACAGAGATCTTCGGTATGAAGAACAATGAATTGTCCGATTACAGACGGGACAACCTGGGTTTTATTTTTCAGTTTTACAATCTCGTACCGAATCTTACAGTCAGAGAAAACATACAAGTATGCGAATACTTGACGGATTCACCGCTTGATATGGATGATCTTTTGGAGGTTCTTGGACTTACTGAGCATCAGGACAAGTTCCCGGCGCAACTCTCCGGAGGTCAGCAACAGAGATGTGCAATAGCAAGAGCACTTATAAAGAATCCAAAGCTTTTGCTCTGTGATGAGCCGACAGGAGCACTGGATTCTGCCACATCGAAGGATATTCTTATGTTGCTTGAGAAGATAAACGAAAAGTACAATACGACAATGCTTATAGTCACGCACAACAACTCTATAAAAAATATGGTTCATAAAGTCATATATCTGAAAGACGGACTTGTAAAAAAAGAGTATATAAATGAGTGCAGAATACCTGCAAGCGAGTTGGAGGATTTGTGATGAATAGGGTACTTAGGAAGAGAATCAAAAGGGAGATAAAAGCAAACTTTTTCAGATACTTTGCCCTGTTTGCACTTATTGCTTTTTGCATGTATGTCATAATCTCGCTAGTGGATGCTGCGGAAATCATAATGCAGGGAACTGCAAAAAATCAGGAGACAAGCAATCTTGAGGATGGACAGTTCGGTGTGTTTTCCAAACTGAGTGAGGATGAGATTAAAGAGATTGAAGACAGTGGAGTTGCTATCGAGGCACATTTCAGTTTTGAGGTGAATGTCGGTGAGGATGACATTTTAAGAATATTTAAAAACAGGGAGAGTATAGATAAGGTAGTTCTTGATACGGGAAGATATGCCGAAAATGACGGTGAGATAGTTCTTGAGAAGAGATACTGCATGGAAAACAATATAGAGACAGGCGATAACATAAAGATAGGTGACAGAGAGTATGAGGTTACGGGAATAGGAAGCTGTGTTGACTATGATGCGCCTTTTAGAAATTTTGCCGATACCGCGATAGACAGCAGAGTATTCGGACTTGGATTTGTCACCTCGGACGAATACGAAAGACTTCTTGAAGAGGAAGGGATAGGAAGTGAAGATCTCACATATGCATTTGTTTTAAATGATAAGCTTAGCGCAGATGATTTGAAGCAGATGATAAAGGATTTTGATTTCGATTACAATGAGATAGATGATGAGTATTACAAGGAGATGCTTGCCGATACCTACGGAAAAAAGGATGAGATCACGGATGGAATTGACGAGCTTGTCTCAGGGGTGAGAGATCTTGATGAAGGAACGAATGAATTGAGTGAAGGGCTTGATGATTTTAAGGATGCGATACTGCCATATTCGTTTTTGATGCCGGACGCCGGTGAGGCGGTGACGGAACTTGCATCGGGGGCCGAGGAGATAGCTGATGCGACAGGAGAACTGAAAGAAGGTGTCGAAGAATTAAAGGATGAATCAGATGAGATGCTGGATGAATTGTTTGAGGAAGCACCTAATAATCTGACGGCATTTATACTGAAGGAGGACAATATAAGAATCGGTGGAGCATCCGGAGATATAGAGATAAACAAATCGGTAGGTATGCTGGCAGGAATAATAATTATTATTCTTTTCACATATGTTTTGTCGGTGTTTGTGATTCATCAGATACAGACAGAGAGCAGTGTCATAGGCGCTTTGTATGCAATGGGCGTAAAGAAAAAAGATCTTATGAAGCATTATATTTTCCTGCCGACATTGATTTCCTTTTTGGGCGGGCTCATAGGATCTGCATTTGGCTTCAGCGATCTTGGAACTTCGCTCCAGACGACTGATTCATACGGATATTATTCACTTCCGGATTTTCCAAAGGTTTTGCCGGTTTATCTCATACTTTATGCAATCGCTATGCCGCCTGTAGTGTCTGCGATTGTAAACTGTATTGTCATAAACAAGAGCCTTTCAAAGACAGCGCTTGCGCTTATAAAAAATGAGCAGAAAGTGGATAGAATAAAAAATATTTCGCTTGGAAAACTTCCATTTATGCATCTGTTTAGAATACGCCAGATGATAAGAGAAAAACGTACTGCTTTTACTGTAATAGCCGGCATGTTTGTATCGCTTTTGATTTTTATGATGGGAATGGATTGTTATGTCCTTTGTGACAATGTCGGAAAACTCTCGGTTGAAGATACAAAATATGAATATCTGTATACGTACAAGTATCCGACGAAGGAGGTGCCGGACGGCGGAACTGCCTGCTATATTGAGAATCTAAAGAAAGAGCAGCTAGGATATACGCTTGATATAACAGTGATGGGGATTGATAATGACAATCCGTATATTGATGTTGAAACCGTAAAAGGAAAAAATAAGTTGGTCATTTCGGATGCTGTGGCTGTGCGTTACGGCGTAAAGGAGGGCGATAAAATTATATTATCGGACAATGCAAATGATACGGATTATGCTTTTACGGTTGCGGATGTTGTTCCTTACTCCGTCGGACTTACCGTTTTTATGGACATTGACAGTATGAGAGAGTTGTTTGGTGAGAGCGATGACTATTACAATGCCGTAATGTCGGACAAGGAACTTGATATAGAAGAAGACAGGCTCTACTCTCTAACAAGTAAAGCAGATACCGAGAGAGCATCATCGATATTTGTCGACCTTATGAGACCAATGTTTGTCATGATGATATCGGTTTCAGTTGTCATAACTTTTATTGTAATTTATCTCATGACGACGGTTATGATAGACCGAGGAAGCTTCGGGATAGCATTGTTTAAGATATTCGGATTCAACACAAAGGAAGTAAAAAAACTGTACCTGGATGGAAATATGCTTGTTATAGCACTGGGGGCTTTGGTTTGTATACCACTTTCCAAAATATTTATGGATGCAATCTTTCCGATGTTTATTCCGAATGTAGCCTGCTGCATACATCTGGAATTTGAACCGATATACTATGTATTGATATTTGCAGCGATACTTGTCATGTACAAGTTTATATGCCTGGCAATAACCGGAAAACTCAATCGCATAACTCCTGCCGAGATATTAAAAAACAGGGAATAAGAAAAATAGGAAGAAATTCCTATTTTTCTTTTTACAATACTTTAAAAAAGGTATATAATAAAAAATAGTCATAATTTGCTATTTTTAGGAGAGTGTATGTATAAATTCCCGGAAAAATTAAGAAAAGCATATGAAGCTTTAAAAGTTCCGGTATTGTTTATGGGGATAGGGGCTGACGGAGAGACCGTGCCGATTCTCATTTCCGATGGATTTTTGGAACTGCACAGTATTACACGTGATATGGTAGAAGAATACTTCGGGGGTAATATAAGTGGGAGTCTGTTTGAAAAAGTTCATCCCGATGAGACCGAAAAGCTTCGAATTATCAGTGATGATTTTGTCATAAATCATCAGGATTATGATGTGACATTCAGAGCCCGAAGAGATGATGGATATCACCTTATACACGCAACGGGATACTGGCAGGTAATGCCTGATGGCAGTGAAGTAGCTTTGATCGTATATAACGATATACAGAAGCATGAGGAAATCATGTCAAAGCTTTCCGAGAAATACAGCCTTTTTCAGAAAGATGACTTTTATACGGATACTTTGACAAATCTCCCAAATACGAATTATTTGTACAAGTACGGAAATGACAGGCAGAATGATATTTTCGCAAATAAAGGAACACCTGTTGTAATGTATCTGGATGTAGATTCAATGCAGTCGTATAACAACAATTACGGGTTCAAGCGTGGAGACGATCTTCTGCGACTGGTCACAAGAGTTTTGTTGAAAGAATTTCCGAGAGCACTGGTCACAAGGGCGAGCGATGACCATTTTGTTGTATTAGATACTTATCCGGGCAAGAAAACCTTGGCGGAGACGATAGAACGTGTAAATGAACTGATAAAAAGTGATGCATATGGGAATACGACAGGTATACATATCGGCATCTATGTGAACAGACGAAACATAATTTTGACCGAGGCACTTAATCATGCAAAGCGGGCGAATAAGCTTATCGGTGAGGATTTGAATAAGACATATCGTTTTTATTCAAAAGCTGACGATGAGATTTTTAAAAAGCAGAGATATATAATAGAGAATTTTTATAAGGCACTGAACAATGGATGGATAAGGGTATTTTATCAATGTTTTATGAGAATTGAGAGCGGAAACGGAGTAGGCTTTGAGATACTTGCCAGATGGAAGGATCCGAAGTACGGAATGATTAGTCCGGGCGATTTTATTCCTACCCTGGAAAAATATCATCTGATGCATGAACTCGATTTATATATGTTTGAGCAGGTCTGCAGGGAGATAAAACTTCGCTACGAAGCGAATCTTCCGCTATTGCCGGTATCAATTAATTTCTCGAGACAGGATTTTGATTATATCGATGTAGTCGGTGAGATAAACAGAATATATGATGAGTACAATATAGATCAGTACGGCATAGACAAAAGTTTTTTCATAATAGAGATAACAGAGCAGGATATCGCTACTGCGACGGAGTCGTTTTACAAGCAGCTGGAATCCATAAGAGAAAACGGTTACAAGCTTTGGCTTGATGACTTTGGAAGCGGATATTCGGCATTGAATGTCTTCAGCAATTTTCACGTCGATCTCATAAAAATAGATATGGAACTTTTGCAAAAGCTGAATGCGAACAACGGAGTCAACAGAGAAATCATAAAAGCGGTTATAGCAGTTGCAAAACGTATGAAGATACAGGTATTGTGCGAGGGACTTGAGACGGAAGAACAGCTCGATTTTCTACGGGAGGCTGGATGTGATTTGGCACAGGGATTCTTGTATCACAAACCTGAGGGGCTGGATACTATTTTTGAAAGACTTGATATCGGTTTACCGATTCCTAAATGGGAGACGACCGAAGAGCGAAAAAGGCTGGAAAAAGTATATTCCGGCGGTTCATACGATGAAATGTATTAGCGAGAGCGTTACATTTATACATTATTCTATAAGTCATGGAGGATGAGACATGAAAAAAAGAAAAAAAGTAAAAGAGGCCAAGCCGACACCCGCTATCAGTTTTAAGGACAGTATAAAAACCAGACTGATTGCAATTATGATTCTTGTAACCGCTGTACCGTTGTTTTTGGCAGTTATTATCAGTTACAATACTTCAACAAGTAAGGCAAAAGCTGATGCTTTGGAACTTTTGGATGCGAATGCAAACTATGTTGCGGCTGAGTTC